>NZ_MWQY01000012.1 GCF_002087085.1 Marispirochaeta aestuarii
AATTTATCATAAAAAGGCCCTCTTTTTCATTTTATTTGTGAGAAATGCGGGTTAGGTACCATGTATTTGGTCGTTCCCAAGCTCCGCAAAGGCGGGTATATACCCTTCTTTGTTACCGAGAAGAAACGGTCCGAACAGGCTCTCTTACAGGTTGTTCAAGAAGCATTCATTAACGGTGTATCTACCAGGAAAATAGATCGCCTGGCGAAGCAGTTAGGAATTGAGAACATCTCAGCCAGCCAAGTCTCAGAGATCAATAAAGGGCTCGATGCACAGGTTGAACAGTTCCGAAATCGTCCCTTGGAAGCAGAATATCCAGTCATATGGGTGGATGCTTTGTACGAGAAGATCCGTGTTGATCGTCGAGTCGTAAACTCCGCTGTAATGGTCGTCTGCGGCCTCTCACGGACCGGAGAGCGCGAAATATTGGCTATCGAGGCCATGGATGCGGAGAACGAAGATAACTACCGCCAGCTGTTCATGAAGCTCAAGGAACGCGGCCTCAAGAATGTGTGGCTTGCTGTTTCTGACGCTCACCAAGGATTAAAGAATGCCATTCGGAAAGAGTTCATTGGCAGCAGCTGGCAACGATGCAAGGTTCACTTCATGAGGGACATCCTCGCCAAGGTTCGAGGAAAAAACAAGTAGTATGTTGCCAGTAAAATAAAGCATATTTGGCTGCAACCAACGCTTGTAGATGCGCGAAAATATGCCAAGGATCTCATGGTAGAACTTGCTGGTAAGCACCCTGAAGCGATGGATATTCTGGATGAGGGCTTAGAGGATTCTCTGCAGTTCTTTGGCTTTGAGAAGATAGATCATCGTAAAGTTGCATCTACTAATATGCTTGAACGCCTGAATAACGAAATCAGGAGGCGATCACGGGTTGTTGGGATCTTTCCCTCGGCTGAGTCGTACATTCGACTAGTGACCTGTTACCTGATTGAATACACCGAAGACTGGACAACAAGCAGATCCTACATTAAAAAGGAAGTACTGGATGAGCAGAGAGAGCTCATCCTAGACAAGGCCGCGTAATCCACTTCGGGGGAAGGCTCCTAGGTGAAATTGCGAACTTAATTGGACACTAGCTTTTGACGCAGGCTTTCAAAAAGACTGACAATATTGTTTACACAGTCTTCCTGATATGCTTGTATTTCGTATTGAAACTGCTTGGTTTCGGTTCTTGTCATAAATATCTACATTCCCTTTGTCTTGTACGAGTCATGGACGCCGAGCATCCAAGACGGGCAAGTTTTTTCTTCTTTTTCTTCGCACATGTATTTTACCAAAATAAATCTAGCCTCCCAAGCATTTCGCACAACGTCCCGGGAATATACGACGTTCGGCGTAAGCCGAATGTGGCGTAGCCCGGAACGAAGTGGAGCGTATATTCCCTGTTATACGACCGCGACAGCGGCAAGCACCTTCAGGTGCGTAGCGTATTTTTTGGGGCATAATACTACTGGAATTTTCCATATGCATTCTTCCAGTTATCTGCTATTTCAAAAAACTTCTCATATCCATTTTTTTTAATGTAATAAACAGCCTCTTTATATTTCCTGTATTTATAACCGTTTTTTGAGTACCACTCACCAATAATATTGCAAGACTCTAACTCAGAACAATCTGCACAGGTGTCTTTTCCTTTATCTCTAAAACAACATAATTTAATTTTACATTTTGCCTTGTTTATATCTCGTTCACCTGTATCAAAACCAATTTTGCAACCTTTACAAACTCCTTCTAAAAAAGGTTTACATGTCTTGCAATATGCACCGCAGCATCCAGCATAACGATTTGGATTCATTCTACCCCCCTACTTTATTCTTTATGCCCCAAGAAATATGTCGTATAACTCCCCTTACCCGCATTATACAATAAGTTTCCCTTTCTCAGAAGCGAAACCCGTATTGCCTCGGTTATAATGGCTATGAACAGTACATTTTGTGACTCTTTGTTACAGAAGCTGAGGGAACACCTGCTTATGCGCAATTACTCTCCCCGCACGATCAAGGCGTATACCCGCTATTGCTCCGAATTCTGCACTTTCTGCCTGGATAATCCGTCCCTTGCGCGGGAGCAGAAGATTATCCGTTTTCTGAATACATACCCGGATCCCGCAACAAAAGCTGTTGCACGTTCAGCCCTAAAGTACCTGTATGCTAACATCCTTAAACTTCCGGCACCTGTTCTGCTGACAAGAACCCGAAAAACCCGGAAACTACCGACTGTTTTAACCCGGGACCAGGTAGCAATGATTTTAAATACAATTCAAAACCCGAAACACCGTGCCATGATCGCCATGATGTACGGGTCGGGACTGCGAGTCAGCGAGGTTGTCAAACTTAAAGTAGGAGATGTCAATCTGGCAAGAAACCGCATTCACGTACGTCAATCAAAAAACCTGAAAGACCGAATTACGGTTTTATCACCCTTATTGACGGATTATCTCAAGCTGATTACAAAAAACCGGCAGCCAAAAGAGTTTCTCTTTCAGACCCAATGCAGTAACAGATATTCCGTAAGGACGCTCCAGACAATTTTCAAGCGGGCGCTTTCCAAATCCGGAATTTCCCTTGCGGCGTCCTGCCACAGCCTGCGACACTCCTTCGCCACAAGCCTGTTGGAAAGCGGTGTAGATATCCGCATTATCCAGGCTCAGCTGGGGCACTCAAACATCAAGACGACAATGCTATATACACAGATTACCAGTGTAATAGAGGAATCCCTGTATTCGCCGCTTTAACGCATTGCGCAAAAGCTCCTTCTCCTGAATACTTTCTGAATTTCGCATAAGTGTCTGCAATCCGGCATAATCATCTCAAGCTGTTTTATAGAAATGTTGAGCAAAATATGCCTATAATCCGAATATCATGGAAAAAGAAATACTCATCGTTAAAAACATAAGCCGCGAAGGTCCGGGTCTCCTGGAAGAGGTAATAAAAGAATGCGGCATTGCATACACGATTATCGACCTCGATCAGGGGCAAAATTTCCCTCCCGTTGAAAATTTCGGAGCAGTGGTTGTTCTCGGCGGTCCCGACAGTGCCAACGATACAAGTGAAAAGATGAAAAGCGAATTAGCCCGTATCCGCGAAGCGATTGAATCGAATATTCCATATCTCGGCATTTGTCTCGGCCTTCAGACTCTTGTCAAGGCAGCCGGCGGCACTATCATAATAAGTCCAACCAGGGAAGTAGGTTTCATTGATCCTGAAGGTAGAAATTTCACGACTGAACTTACTGCCGAGGGTAAAAGGGATCCGCTGTTTGATGGCCTCGACCATTCATTCAAGGTTTTCCATCTTCACGGTGAAACCGTCGAACTCACAAACGACATGACACTGCTGTCGGTTGGTAAATTCTGCCGTAACCAGGTCGTAAAGGTTGGCAAAAATGCCTATGGTATGCAATGCCACTTCGAACTCACGCCGGAAATGATCGAGACCTGGATTAACGAGGACCCGGATCTTCTTTTACTCGACAAAAAGCAGCTTAAAGAGAACTTTGCGGCAATCCAGGATGACTACAGACGAACAGGACAGACGCTGTTTAATAACTTTTTACAGATAGCAGAGTTTTGAGATCTACGCTTTCAGTCGCATCGCACCCTCGCCGCATTAACGCATTGCGCATAAGCTTCTTTGCCGGATAGTTTTCCGAATTTTGCATAAGCACCAGCTTTCTATATGCATTCAAAGACATTTTCGTAGCGCTTCAGGGGAAAACACTGTTTCTGACAGTATTTTTCCGTTAAACTCCACGGTGTATGACCGGATACATCTGGCAGGTGGAAAAAACGCAGAATCCCCGCTTTCCCTACCGGATTTCGATCCTTGAAGATGCACGCACTGTCCTCGCCCTGCGCGTTCAGGACAAGTGGCCGGGACAGAAGGGAAACATCTTCTGTATCCGGGAATACGGTGCACCCGACGACGGCGAGAATCTGGAACAGATCGAATCGGTCCCCATAGCCTTTCTGCGCAGGCAGGGAAAGCGGGTGGAGATTGTCCTCGACCGCCACAACCGCAAGCGCTGCGATTTTCTGTTCCTTAAAAAAGTATCCCCCTCCGGGGAAGCCCAGGAGCAGATCTTTTTCCGGACCCAGACGGGCCTGCGTTCCCACCGCAGTAAGGGCAGCCCTCTTTTGTACGGTTCGGAAAAACTCGAGATTGTTATCGACAGTTCAGAGCGCTATCCCTGGCGCTTTCCGTCTGCAAACCTTGGCCGAAGCAGGCTTCCCGCAGGGGATTACGCCCTGGTGTGGGAAAACCGCTATATCGCTGTGGTCGAACGCAAGACCTTCGAGAATCTGCTTCACGACCTTTACGAAATCAGGATACTCCACCAGAAGCTGTCGGAGCTCTCATCCTTTCCCAATCCTGCGGTTGTAATTGAGGCCCAGTATGGGGATTATTCCGATACGGCCAGAATTGGAGACAGCTTATCAGCTCCCCACATTAACCGGCTGATCGGGGAGATTTCCGCCCTGCACCCGGGGGTTCAGCTTATTTTCGCCGGCAACCGCAAGCTCGCGAATGCCTGGACAAGCCGCTTTTTCGCAGCGGTCCGCAGACGCATAGCCGATTCCGGGCAGAACTCTGACGAAGCGGCGCAACGTCCGCCCACCTTTCTCAGTACTCCGGTCAGGCAGGACCTGGAAATTCGGAAAAAAATCCTGGAAGAGTACGCTCTGCGACCGGATGGTTTCAGCATGAAGGAACTCAAGGCAGATCTGGGTACTGCAGACACCGCACCCTTACGCAGAATAATCCAACAGCTTAAACGGGAAGAAAAAATACACTCCAGCGGAAAGGCAAGCGCCACCCGATGGCATATCTTATAGGCGAGGGGATCAGTCGGACTGCAGATTGGCCCTTAAACACCTGAATTTACCTTGTTCCGACCTTCATGTTTTGCCCTGTACATTGCCTGATCCGCCCGGGAAAGGGCCGTGGTAAAATCTTCGTTGTCCCGCATCTCAACCACCCCGATTGTAACGGTGACAGAGCTTTCCTGCTCAATCCTGGCCCTGATTCTCTCGCTTATATCCAGAGCCCTCTGCATACCTGTGTGGACGACAAGAACAAACTCATCGCCGCCCCAGCGTACAATAAAGTCTTCATCCCGGATCTGGTTCTTGGCGAGACGGGAGACTTCCTTCAAAATAAAGTCTCCAGCCAGGTGGCCAAGATTGTCGTTCACCTCTTTAAAATGGTCGATATCCAGAGTCATCAGTGATATTTGACGCTGGTTGCGGTTACTTCTGCCGAAATACTCCTCCAGAAAATGCCGGTTATAGCTTTCCGTCAGGGAATCGGTATAACCCTTGATCGATAATTTCCTGCCAGCCCGGGAAACCAGAATATGATTGAGTGCCACAAGCAGCAGAGAAAACACCATTCCCGCCGCAAAGGTTATAATACTCTGGCGCTGAAGGTCCTTATATGAATCTGTAATGTCGTGCTCGATAATAAGGTAGCGTTCTATTTCAGGGATAAAACGGATATACAGCATCAGGGTAGATCCACCCTTCTCGGCCAGATAATGGGACCCATCGCCAAGGCTTTCTGCGGGGCCGTCAAGATTATATTCATCAAAAAATGAGCGTCCCCGGTAATCAAGGGGAAGTCTCAGTTCCCCGTCCGGTTCAGCAAAAAGCATCCTGGTTTTTCTCTTTTCGCCTGCAATGTTCAGCGAAAAGCTGTCCAGGGAAATCCCGGTCCCGATAATTCCCGAAAGCTCCCCGGAGTCGCTTACAATCTTGCTGTCGAAAAAAAAGGAATAGAGTTCCACGGAGTTATCCGGATCATACAGACTGAATCGGTCCGTCTCAGGAGCGTCAAGAAAATCCTGCACCCAGCTGTCCCGGTCAGAGGAATAATCCAGCTCAAGGATGTGACCGAAGGAATCGTAATACGTATCCGTTTCAAGAAAAACCAGACCCACGTTCTTGGCCCCGAGTTCGATCCTTTTCCTCCGTACAAAATCAAGAATTCTGTCGGCATCCTCTCTGCCGTTCACACGGAACCGGGAAAGATCGACGGAATCGGCGATAAGGCGGTTTGCCAGGGAATATTTTTCTTTTACTCCATTAATTTTTCCCACAACAGTATCGGCACAGGCGGGCAGGACCGATCCGGTAAGGTTTGCACTGAATACCCTCCGGGACATTCTGAAGTGGACGTAATTAATTATAAAAAAACCGAAAAAAAAGATTATTGCCGAGAGTAAAATGATACGGTTTCGTTTATTTGCCTTTACATGCTGCATGTGTATTCAGGATCTCCGCCTCAGATTAGATCAGGACAGCAGCACCTCGTCATTCTCAAATTCCTTCTTCCTGATGGCATGAAACTTGTCCACAAGCTTTTCCACCGTCATATCCTGCTTTTCCCTGCCTTCGATGTCCAGGATTATTTCTCCTGCGTCCATCATCAGAAGCCGGTTTCCGTAGGCGATGGCGTTGGCCATGTTGTGGGTAATCATGATGGCGGTAAGCCTGTACTCTTCAATAAAGCGCTTGGTGAGTTCCAGGACCTTGGCGGCGTTCCTGGGGTCCAGGGCTGCAGTGTGTTCGTCCAGCAAAATCAGCGCCGGCCTTGACAGGACCATCATCAGCAGGGTAAGGGCCTGCCTCTGACCGCCGGAGAGCAGGTTTACGTTGTTCTTCAGCCGGGATTCAAGCCCCATATCCAGCACCTCGAGCTCCTTTCTGAACCTCTCCCTGAGCCGGCTGTTCAGGCTTATTCCGAGACCTTTGAAGCCCTTTTTGTGGCTGATGGTCATGTTGTCTTCC
Source organism: Marispirochaeta aestuarii (assembly GCF_002087085.1). Taxonomy (NCBI): domain Bacteria; kingdom Pseudomonadati; phylum Spirochaetota; class Spirochaetia; order Spirochaetales; family Spirochaetaceae; genus Marispirochaeta; species Marispirochaeta aestuarii. The sequence goes on from NZ_MWQY01000012.1 coordinate 6,803, forward strand.
AGGCTCATGTTTCCCGCGGTTCCTAAAAGAGGATTCTGAAAAATGCGTCCGATATATTTGGCCCGTTTGTACTCGGGGGTTCTGGTAATATCCGCATCGTTGACGAAAATCTTCCCCTCCGTGGGAGCGTAGGTGCCGGCAATCAGATTGAAGAGAGTCGATTTACCCGCACCGTTGGAACCGATCACGGTAATAAAATCCCCTTCTTTTACATTGAGGTTCACATTATGAATCGCCCTGGTTTCGTTGACAGTCCCTTCGTTGAATACCTTGGATACCTGTTCAAGCCTGATCATACCGCTGCCTGCCTTGTTCGTTTTCCGGATCTTATCTTTGTCATGATCAGGGACAGAATTATCAGAAGGCCGGTTATCAGTTTAAGATCATTGGGGGTCATTTTGATGATGTAGCCGTAGTATCGCCCCAGAAACATGATTCCCTTGAACACCACCGAGCCGATTACCACCCGCAGCAGCAGGGGCCATATTTTATTCGAACGGATAAAAAACTCCCCGATCATCACCGAGGCAAGGCCTGTTACCACGATTCCCTGACCCAGGTTGGCGTCTGCAAATCCCTGGTACTGGGCAGCCAGGGCTCCGGCTATGCCCACAAGACCGTTGGAGAGGCCCACACCGATTATCTTCATAAGTTCCGGGTTCACTCCCTGGGAAATAACCATCTGCTGGTTGTTTCCCATGGCCCCCAGGGTAAGCCCCAGGTCGGTATGAAAAAAGAGGTCCAAGACAAGGATAATACCCCCCACAACGAACAGCAGAAAAAGGAGTACTCCGTATTCCGCAGGGATTCCAAGTCCCTCGCTCAAATCCTGGATAGCGCTGAAGGCGGTGGTCACCTGCAGAAGGGGCAGGTTGGCCCGGTTTCCCAGTACCCTGATATTCACGGAGTAGAGCATGGTCATGGTCAGGATTCCCGCCAGGAGATTCGGTACCTTCAGCTTGTTGTGGATAAGGGCGGTGACGATTCCCGCCAGGATTCCCCCCAGAAGGGCCAGCAGTATCGCGATCAGCACCGGTAGCCCGGCGGTAATGGCGGACGCCGCAATGGCCGCTCCAAAGGGAAAACTCCCGTCCACCGTCAGGTCCGGAAAATCAAGAATCCTGAAGGTAATAAATACCCCCAGGGCCAGTATGCCGTAAATCAATCCTTCGTGGAGAATACCTTCAATCACCTGTGTATGCCTTCCTGTTCAATCATCCAGAGTATCTTCGCTGCAGGATACAAAAGGTCCGCCGAAAGCGGACCTTTTAATTATATCAGAGTATCTTTGATTAAAAACCCTTTGAGGGGCTTAATTTTACCCCTGTTTCAGCGGCTTCGGGCTTCACCGTTTTCGATGATTACCGAGGCCCGGTCAATAATATCGGCAGGTACGGTAACGCCGATCTTCTTTGCCACATCCAGATTCAGGATCAGCTGATCCAGGTCTCCGGGATCCGACATGAACTGCGTGGGAATATTTGAAGGGTCTTCTCCCTCCAGAACTCTGGCTATCAGTCGGCCGGTTGCCCGTCCATGCCTGTAGTAATCGAATCCCAGGGCGGCGAAAACCTCATAATCAACTGCCGAAGTCGGGTCAGCTGACATAACGGGAATGTTCTTATCCAGAGCCGTCTGCACAACCGACTGCAGGGCGGAAAAGACGGTATTGTCGGTGCTCACATATATGGCATCGACCCGGTTCAGGATGGCCTGGGTCGCCTGCTTTACTTCCGAGGAGTTGGTCACCGTGGATTCCACAAACTCTATACCCATGTCGGCGCACACATCCCTGGCGATTCCCGCCAGCACAACGGCATTGGCTTCTCCGGTGGAGTAGACATGGCCGAGGCGCTCTACCTTCATAAGCCGGGTCAGCAGTTCGATCTGCTCCCGTACCGGAGTCATGTCGGAGTAGCCGGTAATGTTGTCTCCGCCCTCATTCAGGGAGGTAACCAGCCCGGCACCCACGGGATCTGTCACCGCCGAGTAGATTACCGGAAAATCGGTAATCGTCGATGCCAGGGCCTGGCTTGTGGGGGTCGCTATACCGACAGCGATATCCACTTTGTCGTTCTTGAACTTTATCGCGATTTGTTTTGCCGTGTTGGGGTCTCCATTGGCATTCTGCAGATCATAGCGGATGTCCGGGTAACCCAGCTCCGCCAGTTCGTCCTGAATTCCCTTCTCGATGGAATCCAGAGCCGGATGGCTGACAATCTTCGAGATTCCGATGCTGATAGCGCCGTCATCGGCCTGTTCGGCACTGCCTTCGGCGAACAGACAGACTGCCGTCAAAGCCGCAAGCAGAATGCAGGTAATCTTTTTCATAGTATTCTCCTGTTCCGGTTTTTCCTGTTCTAATGTTACTTTACATAGAAACACATTTACAATACGGCACAATCTGCCCTTCCGTCAAGTGCTTTCAGCTGGACTTTTCCCTTTTCCCGGGCTACTTTTCATATACCATGACAATTTCACCAAAAGAACGTTCATTAAACAGAAAAATTCTCAAGCGACTCAAAGCCTATCCCCACAGCCTGGCGGAAATTCTGCTGGAAGACCCGGAGGTCCGGGCCATGCAGGAGTACGCCAATACGGTATCGATAAAACGCCTCGGCTTCAACGATCACGGCCCGGTACACATGCGGGTAGTACTGATGAACGCCATTACCATGATGGAACTTCTGCGCGATGCGGGAATACCCACAAGTCTTGAGACCGAGGAGACCGGCGATTTTAACGACAGCCTGAGCGCCGTAATGCTGGCCTCCTTTCTGCACGACCTGGGCATGAGTATCGGCCGGCAGGACCACGAGCTGCACAGCACCTACCTGGCCTATCCCATAATCGACCGCCTCCTGAAGGAGGTCTACCCCGATGATCTGCAGAAGCGGGTGGCCCTCCGATCCCTGGCAATCGAGGGCATCGTCGGGCACATGGCCCACCACACCATCCATTCCCTGGAGGCGGGGGTCATCCTGGTTGCCGACGGCTGCGATATGGAGCGGGGCAGGGCAAGGATACCCATGTTTCTGAACACCTCCCCCAAGGTGGGGGATATTCACAAATACTCCGCCAATTCAATTGAAAAGGTGACCATCGAGGCCGGGAAGGAACTTCCCGTCAGGATTCAGGTGGACATGTCCACGGAGGTGGGATTCTTTCAGGTTGAGGAGGTGCTCCTGACCAAGATCGCCAGGAGCACCATGAAACCCTATATAGAACTCTTTGCCGGGGTAATCGGCGGAGAGCTTAAACGCTACCTTTAGAGCTCTTCATCGGGCAGTTCCACCCGGATGTGGAGCTCCTCCAGCTGTTTCTCCGAGACTTCCCGGGGGGAACCCATCATCGGTTCCTGGGCCTTCTGGTTCATCGGAAAAGCCACGATCTCCCGCAGGTTCTCAACATTCGCCAGCAGCATTATGATACGGTCCAGCCCGGGGGCGATTCCCCCGTGGGGGGGTGCACCGTAACGGAAGGCGTTGATCATCCCCGCAAACTGGGAGTCAACCTCTTCCCGGGTGTAGCCTCCGATCTCGAAGGCCCGGTACATCACTTCGGGCTGATGGTTCCTGATTGCTCCTGAAGAGAGCTCCTCTCCGTTGCAGACCAGGTCGTACTGGAAGGCCAGGACCTCCAGGGGATCCTTTTCGTTCAGCGCCTCGAGGCCTCCCTGGGGCATGGAAAAGGGATTGTGGCTGAACTCGATTTTCCCGGTGTGTTCGTCCCGCTCGTACATGGGGTAATCGACGATCCAGCAGAAGCGGAAGCTGTTCTTTTCAAGCAGGTCCAGGTCCCTGCCCAGTTTGTTGCGTACCTGTCCGGCGATGGCGGCGGCGCTTCTGCTCTGGTCGCAGACAAAGAAAACCACGTCCCCGTCGCTCACGTCGCAGGCATCGGCAATGGCCTTTATCCTCTCCTCGGAGAGAAACTTGGCGATGGGGCTCTTGACCTCACCGTCGGTCCAGGTAATATAGGCCAGTCCCTTGGAACCTACGGACTGGGCATACTCGATGAGTTTGTCAAAGAAGGAGCGGGGCTGCCCGGCAATACCCTTGACCGGCAGAGCCCGTACCACCGCACCGGAGGCGATAGCCCCGGCGAAAGCCTTGAAATCCGAGCCCTTGAAGGCTTCGGTCACATCCCGGATAACGATGGGGTTCCGCAGGTCCGGTTTGTCCGAACCGTACTTCAGCATTGCTTCGGCGTAGGGAATCCTCTCAAAAGGCGCGGACGAGATTTTCCAGTCCGAGAACTCGCTGAAAAGCCCGGTCATCAGCTCTTCGATTACGGCAAAGACCTCATCCTGTTCGACAAAGGACATCTCCATGTCGATCTGATAGAACTCTCCGGGGCTGCGATTGGCCCGGGCGTCCTCGTCGCGAAAGCAGGGGGCTATCTGAAAGTAGCGGTCAAAACCGGCCACCATCATAAGCTGCTTGTACTGCTGCGGCGCCTGGGGCAGGGCATAGAACTGACCGGGATGCAGCCGGGAAGGAACCAGGAAGTCCCGGGCGCCTTCGGGGCTGGAAGCGGTCAGAATCGGCGTCTGGAACTCGGTAAACCTGAGGGCCTCCATGCGGCGTCGTACCGAAGAGATAACCTTTGAACGCATCAGGATGTTCCTGTGGATAGTCTCCCGCCGCAGATCCAGGTAGCGGTAGGTCAGACGCAGCTCCTCGGGCTCCTTGTCTTCGGGGAAAACCTGGAAGGGCAGGGGACTGCACTTTCCCAGAATCTCGTAGTTCTTTATCTCTACCTCGATCTCTCCGGTCTCGATCTTCGGATTCACCGTTTCCGGGTCCCGGCGCTTGACCGTTCCCGTCACACGGATGCAGTTTTCCTTCTGCAGATGGGCGACTTCGTATTTGAAACCCGATTCGGGGTAGCTGACCAGCTGGGTAATCCCGTAATTGTCCCGCAGGTCGATAAAGAGGACTCCCCCATGGTCCCGATGGTTATTAATCCACCCGGAAAGGGTCACCTCCTGCCCGACATGGGACTCCCGTAATTCATTCAAGCGGTGAGTGCGGTACATACTCATGTTTTACCCCGTTGTAGTGTGAAAAAACTGGAAAAAGTTTCCTGATATTATCAGATTTAAAACTATCGTTGCAATAAAGCCTCAAGACCCTTTTTAAAGACCGAAGCGGTCGCGGATCAGGGCCTGCACCGCCTGGGGGTCCGCCTTGCCGCCTGAAGCACGCATGATCTGACCCACAAAAAAGCCGATGGGCTTCATGTCGCCGTTTTTCAGCTGCTCCACCGCCTGGGGGTTTTCCGCGGCAATTTTGTCCACAAGGGCCGCAAGCTCCTCGGAATTGTCCTCCTGCTCGAGGCCACGCTCGGCGACGATGCTCTCAGGGTCCCGGTCCTCTTCCAGCACCGCCTCCAGAACCTCCCGTGCCCCGTTGCGGTTGATCCGGTTCTCATCCACAAGGCGGATAAGCGTCGCAAGGCGTTCGGGACTCAGGCTGCTCGAGGCGATCTCCTCCTCCCGCCTCTTCAGGTATTTCTGCACGTCTCCGGTAATCCAGGCGGCGGCGTTCTGAGGCTCCGATCCCAGGGCGACAACGGCTTCAAAATAATCAGCCGTGCTTTTTTCCTCCGTCAGGAGTTCAGCCTGAACCGCCTTGAGCCCCAGTTCCTCGACAAAGCGGGTCCGCCGCGCCAGGGGCAGTTCAGTCATGGCCCCGTCCACCCGGGACAGAAAAGCCTCGTCCGGCCGGAAAGGGGGCAGGTCGGGTTCGGGAAAATAACGGTAATCGTGGGCGCTCTCCTTGGACCGCATGGATTCGGTCCTGGCCGACGCTTCGTCCCAGAGACGGGTCTCCTGTACGACCTTCTCGCCTCGTTCAAGGAGTTTCTTCTGTCGGCGGATCTCGTGATTCAGCGCCAGGCGCAGGAACTTCGAGGAGTTGACGTTCTTGATCTCCGTTTTGGTCCCCAGTCCCTTTCCCGTCAGGTTCACGGAGATGTTTCCGTCGCAGCGCAGGGAACCTTCTTCCATGTTGCCGTCGCAGACCCCCAGGTAGCGTACCAGGCTGCGGAACTGCTGCAGAAAGGCTTCGGCATCCTCTCCGGTCGTCAGGTCCGGTTCGGTAACGATTTCCAGCAGGGCGGTTCCGGCGCGGTTGTAATCCAGGAGGCTCCCTGAAGCGGAGTGGATCATCTTGCCGGCATCCTCTTCCAGGTGAATGTCGTGTATCCTGACCCGTTTTACCTGGCCTTCCACATCGATATCGAACCAGCCGCCGGTCCCCACGGGGGAATGGAACTGGGATATCTGGTAGTTCTTTGTCATGTCGGGGTAAAAGTAGTTCTTTCGGTCGAAGATTGCAGATTCTGCCGGTGTGCAGTTCAGGGCCTTCCCCACCAGATAGGACATGAACATGGCCTCTTCGTTCAGGGCCGGCAGAACCCCGGGGTAGCCCATACAGACGGGACAGACATTGGTGTTCGGTTCGTCTCCAAAACGGGAGGCGCAATCGCAAAAAACCTTGCTTGCAGTAAGCAGATGTATATGAATCTCAAGACCGATAAAGGATTGATACTTGCTCATGAGGGCTCCTTGAATCCCGGGCAGCGCGCCGGTTCATACACGGAAAGGAACTCCCGGGCGGCGGAAAAGAGCCGTTCTTCGCAGAAGGCCGGGGCGAGAAGCTGCATGCCCACCGGAACATTACCGTCCATCCCGGCCGGAATACTGAGCCCGGGAATCCCCGCCAGGTTGGCCGCGGCGGTAAACTTGTCCGCCAGTTTCTGCTGGAAGGCATCCATTCCCGACTCACCGTGGGGAAAAGCGGCCACCGGAAAGGTGGGCATAAGGAGCATCTCCGCTCCCTGGAAAACTTTGGAAAACTCGTCGCCTATCAATGTACGGATCCGCTGGGCCCGGCCGTAGTACTGGTCCTGAAAACCCGAACGAAGCACATAGGTTCCCAGGAGTATCCTGAGCTTGACCTCGTGTCCGAACCCCTCGCTCCGGGTGTTTCGCACCATATCGGCGTGGTCCTCCCCTTCTGCCCGGTAGCCGTAGCGTATACCGGTGTAGCGGGCCAGGTTCGCCGAGGCTTCGGCGGTGGCGATGGTATAGTAGGCGGGGACCACGTAGTCCAGGGTCTTCAGCCTGACCGGGACAATCTCCCAGCCGATCTCCCTGAATCCTTCCAGGGATTTGCGATAAACCGCATCCACTCCGGGACTCAGGTCCGAAAGATCCTCCAGAACTGCAATTCGGCGGGATGAAGATTCCCCCGACCGGTCCTCCCAGGGAACGCTGGTCTGATCTTTGGGGTCCTCCCCTTTTATCGAGTCAAAAACCTGGCGGCAGGTATCTACGTCTCCGGCCAGGATCCCGATGCTCTCCAGGGAGGATGCATAGGCCACAAGGCCGTAGCGGGAAACCGCACCGTAGGTGGGTTTGAGTCCGTAGACCCCGCAGAAGGAGGCGGGCTGCCGCACCGATCCGCCGGTGTCGCTGCCCAGGGCAAAGGGCACCAGCCCAGCGGCCACCGCCGCAGCCGAACCACCGGAGGAGCCGCCGGGAACCCTCGCCGGGTCCCAGGGATTGGAACTTGCCCCGTGTACTGAGTTCTCGCAGGAGGAACCCATGCCGAACTCATCCAGGTTGCACTTTCCGTAGACCCGGGCGCCGGTGGCTTCCAGCCGTTCCACCGCGGTGGCGGTATATGGCGAGATAAACCCCTCCAGTATCTTTGACCCGCAGCTCAAACCGAGGCCTTTAACAGCGATATTGTCCTTGACCCCGTAGGGAACCCCCGCCAGGGCCCCCTCCCCGTTTCCGGGCCGGGGATCTATCTGAACAAAGGAATTGATCTTCTTTTCCCATTCGTCAACGTAGCTTCGGTGAGCCGCTGCCCGGCGGGGATCGTCCAGCATGCCGCGCCAGGAAGCCGGTATTGCGTTTGTTCGTGTGTTTTTCATACCCTGATCCCGTCCTTATCCGAGGACCTTGGGAATCCGGAAGAAACGTTCCTGCCGGTCCGGACTGTTGGACAGGATCCCTTCCGAGAGGTCCCCGGTTCGAGCCTGATCCGGACGGGTCCGGTTGCCCCGGAGTCCCACGTGGGTGGTAGCTTCAATACCTTCCACGTCGATGCCCTTCATCAATTCAAAATATTCCAGAATGCGGCCGACCTCATCCTCGAAGGCTGCCCGTTCATCCCCGGACAGATTCAGGTTTGCCAGTTCGGCGGTAACGTCGAGTTCTTTTTCTTCCATGATTGGAGCCACTCTACCGGAGTATTCTTCCCTCTGTCAATACAAGAAGCTAACTGTTTACACGACAACGGATTAAATAGTTTTCGCCGCCCATCGAAACTCTCTCCCGGTGGTCCGACCGATTTGACTTTTTATCCGCAATACTGTATTCTTAAAACTTATCCTGCAACATAACCTTTTATCGACTATAAAAATACACAGAACGGTTTTAGTGTATTATAATTGTCGTGTATACCCCGATACGGGTAAGGAGTATTCGTGGTCAAGACGGGCTTTCCCACTATTCACTTCTATGACCAAGATTTTGTAGATCTTTACGATCGGACCTGGGCCTGGCTCGAAGACTTCTGGGCCAGGGGGACGAAAAAAAACGGCCTTGAATCACGCTTTTTCTGTTATCCCTCCAGTGAGACGGTAAACCAGTTCGACGCCTGCCTCTCCACCTTCTTTCTGGTCTACAGCAACAAGGTGTACCCGGCGTCTCCCTCGCTGGATAACTTCTATGCCAAGCAGGAGGAATCCGGAGCCATCCGCGGGGAATACAATATCGCCAGCGGTAAAGCGGTTCTCACAGACGAGAACCCCGAAGGTGCCGCTCCGCCCCTTTTTTCCTACGCCGAGTACAACCTCTATCATAAAGAGGGAAACAAGAAGCGCCTGAAAGAGGTCATGCCGATCCTGGAAAAGTACTTCGACTGGCTGGAGACAACCTTCAAGGACGATACAGGGATGTACAGCGTACCCTTCGCGGCCCTCTACATGCCCAACGCTCCCCGGACACAGGCCAAATACCCGGTGGATTTCAATACCCAGCAGGCCATCAACGCCCTCTATATGTCCGCCATCGGAGACGTATTGAACGACAAGGAGATGAGCTTCAAATACAAGAGGCACTATTTCTCCCTGAAAACCCGCATAAACTCCCAGATGTGGGACAGCGAAACCGGCTTCTATCATGATCTGGACGAGAACCAGCAGCGCCTTCCCCAGAAGACCATCGCCGGATTCTGGCCCCTCCTGGCGGAGATTCCCAACGAAGACCGGGCCAACAGCATGATAGACCACCTGAAGAATCCCAGTACCTTCGGCCTGGAAAACCCCTTTCCGACCCTTTCGGCGGATGATCCCGATTTCTCCGAGGAGGGTGAGGGCTGCCGCGGATCGGTGGTGCCGGCTTTTACCTTTATGGTCGTCAAAGGACTGGAAAAATTCGCCCGCTACGAGCTGGCCCGGGAATGCGCCATCCGTCACCTCTACTATATGCTGGACACCCTGCATCCCGAAGGCAAGGAGAAGGGCAACATCTACGAGGCCTATGCACCCCGGCGGGACGGACCGGCCAAATGGACAGGGAACCCCGACTACCCCCGGCCGCTCTACCTGGCGTATGCCGCCCTCTCGGCAGTGACCCTGATGATCGAAAACATCATCGGTCTGTACATAAGCCTGCCCCGCAAGACCGTGGACTGGATAATCCCGACCCTGGAGATCATGGGTATAGAGGGACTCTCCCTGAAGCGGAACATGATCACCATCCTCAGCAACAAGAGCGGACGGGGCTGGGAAATCAGGCTGGAATCGGAAAAGCTCTACTACTTTACCATTAATATCCTGAGCGAGCGCAAAAAGAAGACCCTGCCCATCCCCTCGGGCAAGTGCTCCATGCTGATCGATAAGCTGTAGGGGTAAAAGGGCATGAGTTTTTTCGGCAAGTTCATCGGCGGAACCATCGGCTTTCTGATGGGCGGCCCCCTGGGGGCGATTGCGGGAGTGGCCTTTGCCCACGTTCTGCAGCAGTCCCAGGATGCGGACCGGATCTCCGGGTCCTCCTACTTCCGCAACTACAACCGCCGCATGAACACCACCGAACACTCCCACATGACCTTCTTTGTGGGAGCCTTCTCCCTGCTGGCCAAACTGGCCAATGTGGACGGAGAGCTGACCCGCAACGAAGAGGCGACCATCCGGCGTTTCATGATCGAAGAGCTCAGGCTCGATCCCACCTCCCAGTACACCGCCCTCAGGATATTCGACGCAGCCCTCAGCACCGATCAGGACTACGGCGACATCGCCCGCCAGTTTTACCGGGAGTTCCGTAACCGTCCCCAGATCCTGGAGCTGATGATCGACATCCTCTTCCGTGTGGCCATAGCCGACGGGGGTGTGAACAAAGCCGAGGGAAGCATGATCCTGAACATCGCCAGGATCTTCAACTTTCAGCAGTACCAGTACGACCGGATCAAGGAACGCTACGTCGCGAACACCAACAAGTACTACGCCATCCTGAACTGCCGCCCGGAAGACAACGACGAGACCATAAAAAAGTCCTACCGCAAGCTGGTCCGGGAAAACCACCCCGACGCCATCGCCGCCAAGGGACTTCCGGACGAATTCCAGAAGGTCGCGGCTGACAAGTTTCGCCAGATCCAGGACGCCTACGAGCATATCCGCAAGGAGCGCGGATTCTAGTACAGCATGATCCGGCTGCGCTTTTACGAGGAGCTGAACGACTTTCTCGACCCGGAACGCCGCAAGTGCAGCTTCTCGATTCCCTTCAATTTTACCAGGAGCGTAAAGGACCTCATTGAATCCCTGGGAGTCCCCCACGTGGAGGTCGATCTTATCCTGGTCAACGGGGAATCCGTGGGCTTCGACTACCTGGTACAGGACGGCGACCTGATCAGTGTTTACCCCGTCTTCGAAGGCCTGGATATCTCCGAGGTTACCCGGCTGCGGCCTCAGCCCCTGCGGGAGTCCCGCTTTATAGCCGACGTGCATCTAAAAACCCTGGTGCGAAAACTCAGGATGCTGGGTTTCGATACCCTCTACGATCCCTCCTGGGACGATCCGGAGCTGGCGGCGGTCTCCAACAGGGAGGAGCGGATACTCCTTACCCGGGACCGGGGATTATTGAAGCGCAGTATAGTACGCCGCGGACTCTATATCCGGTCCCACCGTCCCGATGAACAGCTTCGGGAGGTGATTCGTCGCCTGGATCTTTCAAAAAGCGCCCGGCCCCTCAGCCGCTGCATACGCTGCAACGGGCCTCTGGAACGCATCGGTCTGCAGAAAGCCCTGGACGAGAACAGCGACGGGGCTCCAATCCCCCGGGATGTTCAGGAGGAGCAGAAGGAGATATCCCGCTGTACCCGCTGCGGAAAGTTCTACTGGCGGGGCAGTCACTACGACAGGATGATTGCCCAGATAAGAAGTATCCTATTTTCTGCTTGAGTGCCGGCATCGGCCATGGTAGTATCTGACAGAGGAAAAAAATGGTCAAAACAGACGAACACCCGTACTTGATGGAACACAGCGGAGAAGGTGAACGGCTGGTCCGGAAAACCCGGGCCGAAAGGGTCATACAGCAGGCTCGCTGGGCGGGATTGAAACCTGGAATGCGGGTGCTGGATGTTGGCTGCGGTGCAGGCTTCACCACCTCCCTGCTGGCGGAAATCTCAGGCAGCGCCGAGGGACTCGATCTCTCCCTGGAGCGTATAGAGAGCGCCAGAAAAAGTTATCCGGAACTCAGCTTTCATCAGCGGGACATCTACCAGTCCCTGGAGGGACTTGGTCCCTATGATTTTATCTGGATCCGCTTTTTTCTTGAGTACCACCGCCGCTCCTCCGCGGAAATCATACAGCGAATCTCCGGGCTCCTTGCAGAGAGGGGGATTCTCTGTGTCGCGGAGCTTGACCATCACAGCCTGAACCATTATCCCATGGACGAGCGGATGCAGCGGACCCTCAGCGGGCTTTCCGAGTATCTGCAGAAGCATGCCGACTGGGACCCCTATGCAGGACGCAAGCTCTATACACACTTCTATGATGCGGGATTTGAGAATATTGAACTGCGTTTTGACGCCCATCACCTGATCTACGGAAAAATGGAGAGTGTCCAGGAAAGCGACTGGCTCACCAAGCTGAATGTGGCGGCACGGAAATGCGGATATCCCTTTGATGAATACGAGGGGGGATTTGACGAGTTTCTTGTGGATGCAGAGAACCTTCTCGTAAACCCGAGACGCTTTACCTATACACCGATAATCATCTGCCGGGGAATCAGGCCAGACGCTCGATAAAGTCCGGAACGTGCTGGACCAGATCATTTTTCTGCAGGTATAGAAAGAAGGCAATAATCACCCGTCTGTCCAGATGATGGTCCGCCTCACGCATCAGCAGCTCCAGGGCATCGTCAGCCAGCATCGGCTGCCGGTAGTGGCGCTGTGAGGTAATGGCATCGTAAAAATCCGCAACCGCTATTATCCGCGCCCCCAGGGGGATTTCGTTTCCCTTGAGACCGTTGGGGTAGCCCTTGCCGTCCAGCCGTTCATGGTGTGACGAGGCAATTTTGGGGACCTGGGTATAAATACCATCAAAGGCAATCTGGCTCAGGATGGCATGGGTCTTGGCGGCATGGGTCTTGATTTCCGCATACTCCACCGGGCTCAGTTCCCCCTGTTTTTTCAGGATGGAATCGGGAACGCCTATCTTGCCGTAATCATGCAGCAGGGCGGCTATACGGATCATCTCCTGAAAATCCTTGCTCAGTCCCAGCTCCCGGCTTATACCCAGGGCATATTCGGTAACCTTTTCCGAATGGCCTGCGGTAAGATTGTCCCGGGCGTCGATGCTGGTTGCAAGCACCTTGATGATGGATTTGAACTGCTCCTCCCGGCTCTCTATCAACCGGGCATTCTTGATGCTCATTCCGATGACCGAGGCTATTCCCCTCAGCATATTCAGGTCGCTGCTTAAAAGGGGCTGTTTGCTCTGCACATTGTCCACGGCCAGGATCCCCAGGGACTCCTCCTCACAGACGATGGGACAGCAGATAAAGGAACGGGTTCCGGTACTGCGGGCAAATGCGAGGCTCCTGGCGGAGAGGTCTTTTTCAATCTCGTTGAGATCGTTCACCAGAAAGGAACGCCGCTCCCGGTAACTCAGAACAAAAACACCCCGGGAACCCTTTTTGTCCAGGTGAAACATCGTGTCTTTCAAAAGGGCCAGGTGTTCCCGGCTGTAGCCGAATCCGGCGCGGAACTCGAGGCGGGAGCCGTCTTCATTGGACAGCATTATCACGCCCCGGTCGTAATTCAGAAGCTTTTCGAAGATCTGGGCGACATTACTCAGCACCTCGTCAATGTTCGTGTACTTGCTGATTGCCTCGCCCACCTCGTGGGAAACCGTGGTGTTGTTATAGTTTATCCTGGTCTGCAGTGCCAGCTCCTCCGTGGACTGCCTCAGCTCGTCCAGGGTCTTCATCATGTGATGGTTCTCCCGGTTTTTCGCCAGAAAGCTCAACAGAAGGTTCGAGGACAGAAGACTGAGGGAAAAAATCAGCCAGTTCGAAAAAGAGAGCAGGGGAAGACTTCCCGCACCAAGAAGGATTGCCGCTGCGGCGAAGCTGTTCCGCAACATTCTCAAAGGAACCAGGGAGTTCGCCTCCCAGCGAATCAGATACCTGCAGCTCTTGTCGCCCCGGAAGATGCACTCCCGGTGATCGATCTTCGGCAGATGATGCGTAAAAGCCAGCGCAATGGACTCGATTATTCCCGTCCTGTTTTCGCACTGATAGGGCTTTTCCATCACTCCGGGCAGCGGAGTCACTACTATTTCTACAGAATTGGAATCGATCTTGCGGACCTTGAACGTTGAGGAGCGTGTAATCAGGGCCGAGGAGCGGTCCAGCATGGCGTAGGCCTGCTGGGGACCAAGAAATCCGAGCATGTAACGGCGGATCATCGATTTGGTCTCGACGGCTGTGGCAAAACGCCCGGCCTCCCGGGCTATGGTAAGATTCCTGGTAAGCTGGACGGTTTTTTCATAGAAACGGTCAATCTGACTCTGGGTAAACCAGTGTCCGTCGTCGTTGACTTCGTAGGACTTCATTCCGGCGTAGTCCAGGATACGGCCAATACTTACATCGGGATACCGCTTTTCAAGAAAACGTATCCATACCTGTATGTTACGGCTGTTATACAATCTGCTTATGCTATCCGGGCCGTCGTCCATTGACCGCACATCCTTCAGGGCTTGACTGTTCGCAGGATAGATTGAATATGCTCAAAGTACTTATCGCCGATCATCGTGTCCATGACCCAGGCGACGTAAATCTTTTCATATTCTACCCCGACTTTATCGGCAGATTCCCGCGGAAAAACAAGTACCGGCGATAAACTATTTACACCTTCCCGGCATAAACTCGTAAAAGCGCGGGATAATATTTCCTTAGAGATCAACTCAGGTTTAAGTAAAAACAAAGTTGTGGAGTTTGTCAACTCTGAAAGATTAATACCCGTATCCGATCGGTTTACAATGAAGATTGCCGTCAGCCGCCCGTTGTGCTTCAGGGCCCGTACCTGTATATCCCTGAGGATTCCCAGCTCCCTGTAAGCCTCCCGCACTTCCCTATTGGAGATCTCAAGATCCGCAAAGGGCGGCAGATGCATGGCGTTCAGGAGCAGCCCTCCGGAGACCTCTTCGTAAAAACAGTTCAGCCGGATATAGTCGTCTTCCTTCGCCTCCTCGAGACTCCAGAGAGGATCTTCCCGCAGATCCGTATTTTCGGACCGTAAAGAGCAGTAGGCGACTTCATCATCGGAACAGATCTTTCTGTCCTTGGCGTAATCAACGAGTCCGCCGAATATCCGATTGGGAAAGTGGTTTTCCCGCCGGAAATAGCACATCATGTAATCCAGGTTCATCCGGCCAAAGCGGCAACTGTCATTCACATAGCTTCCGACCTGGTGCAGAACACTGATTCCGGCGTTTCTGCCCCTCATACCCGCCGAAGCATGGTGATGAAGCAGCCAGGTCCGCTCGTAAAATCGGACCATCGACAGATGGCCCAGAATATCGTCATCCTTCTGGTAGATAAAATGACGGGCCACGTTATTACGCTGGGTGTAGAGTTTTTCAAAGGAGGCACGGATCTCCTCCTTCTGACGCTGCAGCAGGGTATATTTTTCCGGATAGATAAACCCGGATTCGAAAAAGAAGCGCCACAGACGTTCCAGATCCACCTTCTTGCAGAGGCTTGCATAAATGTCGAAGGACTGATGCACCAGGGACAGCAGTACCAGGTGATCCTGGGGATCGATGTCCAGGATGCAGAGACCGTAGCGTACGGATCCTTCCGTACTGTCAGGGGTATGGTGGATTACCTGGGCCTTAACTTTCAGGTCGGCGTAATCGGGAAAAAAGAGTTCAACCCGGGGAATGATCAGTCCCGCCGGCAGACGGCAGGTACCTTTTTCATCGAGAAAGGAGAAGCCCGATCCCGAGAGGTCGCCGATGCGCCGTTCAATGGTCCTCCCCGACAAGGGATGCCGGAAACTCACCCGGGGGCTCATCTCCAGACTTTTCCGGCTGCTGCGGAACTGGCGGGAGCGGTAACGCCGCACGGAGGTGGCTCCGATCCCCAGGCTGAAGCATCTGTCGCTCCGGGAGGAAAAAGCGCTGTCCACCCGGCATATCTCGGAATAGACGGGTTCTTCGCTGTTGCTGAGGGTCACATGAACCGGATAATCCCCTTCAATCCAGCGAATCCCCGCAGAATCCCTCAGGCGCACCATCAGGGTGGATTCGGAAAAGCTGACCAGCTCGCCCGAGGCGGCTATACCGCTCTGGGAAACCGTGCAGGTGATATCCCTGGCAGTCTCGCTTATCTCCGGATCAACCTCAAAAATCCTGGCCTGCTTCGGCAGGATAAAGGTCAGCCCCTCGGGGCCCATCTGATAGTCCTCCGGTTCGATAACGATGAGCTGCTGGTCCTCCAGGTTTATTCTGATGCTGTCCAGCTGGTATCCTGAAGGAACGGTGCCTTCGGGGCCCGCCTTTTCTGCCCAGACAAAATCGCAGCGCTCGCTGCTGCACGGCTGTGGATGAGCCATTACGCTGCGGGTGTGGGCAAATTCGCTGCTGCAGAAGAGAAGTTCCACCGGAATCGAACTGAAATTCAGGTGATTGAGCTTGTTTATCAGGAATTTTTGGTTCAGAGTGTGCACATTTTTCGGAGGAGTATCGGATGAAGACCTGGCAAAGCCCTTGTCTTCCTCTGAACGAGAATCCTGCGGTATTTCTTCCGCTATTTCATTCATCTGTTCTATCACTAAACTCCACCAACTTTTGGCTTTTCTATTATATCGGAAAAAACTGCTTCGTGGTGAATAGTATAGGGGAGAATCTACATTTTTGTGCGGCCCTTGAGGGACCGGGCCAGGGTAAGGCGGTCAGCGTATTCCAGATCACCCCCCACCGGCAACCCGGAGGCAAGCCTTGAAACGGTCAACCCCATATCTTTTACAAGACTCACCAGATACAGGGCAGTGGTATCGCCCTCCACGGAAGGATTGGTGGCGATTATTACCTCGTTGATGCCCCCCGCCTTCAGCCGTCTGAGCAGGGAGTCGATATTCAGTTCCGCCGGACCGATTCCGTCGATGGGAGAGAGTGCTCCGCCGAGGATATGATACCTGCCCTCGTATTCCCCGGTAGATTCTATTATGCCCACATCCTGGGACTGCTCCACAACGCAGAGGATCCGGGAATCCCGGCGGGTATCGCTGCAGTAGTCACAGGGATCTGCCTCGGTATAGATTCCACAGACCGAGCAGTGACGTATCCTGGCCTTCAGGGTACCGATCTGCTCTGAAAGAGCCCGCAGGTACTCATCGTCGCTCTGAAGCAGGAAATAGGCCATTCTGGTGGCGCTCTTTTTTCCTACCCCGGGAAAACGCGACAGGCTCCGGATCAGCTGGTCCAGTACGGTCATCTACATGCCCATAAAGCCCGGAGGAATCGGCATGCCGCCGGTCATTGAGGAAACCTCCTGCTGGATGGCCTCCTTGATCTTTGCCATGGCGTCACTCAGGGCCGCACGGACCAGATCCTCGAGCATGCCGACATCCTCGGGATCCACCGCCTCCGGTTCTATATGTACCCCGGTTACCATCATCTGACCGTTCATGCTGACCCGGACCATTTCGCCCCCGGCGGTGCCGGTGACGTTTATCTCTGCCAGTTTTCCCTGCATCTCCTGCATACCGCTCTGCAGTGACTGGAGGTTTTTCAACATTTCAAAGGGGTTCATCGTGACTCTCCTCGCACTATCTCCCCCCGGAAGACCTTCTGTACCAGGGCAACCTGGTCATCCTCTTCCCGGGGTTCTTCATAATCGGTATCACTGTTTTCCTGTATATGCACTATTTCAAGCCTGGCCTGAAGTCCGGAGATTTCGTTGAAGACCTGGATTACCTCGGCGCTCTCCCGGCGCAGGAGATTTTCGGAGAAGGAATCTGAAAAAGAGAGACGCAGGACATCTCCCTCCAGGACCCAGGAAACCGCCTTTTCAAGGGCCGCCGAAAGGGTCAGTTTTTTTTTTCTCATGGTCTCCATGACCTGTTCGCGGAAGGCATCGTTTTGCGGTACCGCTTCGGAAGCCTTCCCACCCATACCATCGGAGCCTTCGGATCCCATGGAACCGGAGACCAGTTCCCCCCGCAGGGTATGGATCTGGTCGAGAATCTCCCGGGAATTGAGGTAGCCCTTCAAGTCGCTGAGCCGGGAAAGAAGCAGTTCAAGCTCGAAGCGCTGATTAAGGGAGTAGCGGACATTCCTGTAGAGTTCAAGAATCAGTCTGAGGGCATGTTCAAGCTGGCTTCGGGAAAAACCCTCCCGCACGGCGGTTGAAAATCTGTCGGCCGCATAACCGAGAATCGTCTCCCTGTGTATCCCGCTGTTGATAAACAGAATAATCCGGAAAAACTCTGCCAGGTCCATGATGAGCTGTTCGACCGCGACCCCGTTCATCAGGATCTCGTCGCTCTTTTCCAGCACCCTGGTTGCATTGCCCGCCGCCATGGCTTCCGCCAGTTCATTCAGATCATCAAGACCCACAAGGCCGAGTTTTTCCCGGATCTTTTCCAGGGTGATGTGCCCGCCGGAAAAGGAGACAACCTGGTCGAAGAGGGTATAGGCGTCCCTGAGACTCCCGGTGGCCTCCTTGGCTATCCAGAACAGGGCATCCTCATCAGCCTTGACGCCGATTTCGCCGGTAACCATCTCGAGGCGTTCCTTGATGACCTCCACGTTCACCAGGCGAAAATTGAACTGCTGGCAGCGGGAGCGGATGGTCGCCGGGACCTTGTGGATCTCCGTGGTGGCGAAAACGAATACGATATAGGGGGGAGGTTCCTCGATGGTCTTCAGCAGGGCGTTAAAGGCACTGTTGGAGAGCATATGGACCTCGTCGATTATATAGACCTTGTAGCGGGAGGAGTTGGGGGCAAAAAGCACCTCATCCTTTATTTCCCGTACATCGTTGACAGAGGTGTTGCTTGCGCCGTCTATTTCGATTACATCCAGGGAGTTGCCCCTGCTTATTTCGAGGCAGTTGGAGCAGACATTACAGGGAGTTTCCGTGGGGCCGTTCTGGCAATTCAGGGATTTGGCAAGGATACGTGCCGCAGAAGTTTTTCCAACCCCCCGGGGACCGGAAAAAAGATAGGCGTGGGCAATGCGCCCTGCCTGAACAGAACTCTTCAGGGTCGAGACAACGAAATCCTGACCGGCCAGGTCATCAAAAGATTGTGGCCGTTTTTTCGTCGCCGTTACCTCGAAATTCATTCGCTCCCTACCATTTCTGCTGAAGAAAAGAACCCCTCAAGCTCCAGCCAAGTGAGCTGCGGCTCACCGATCAGTCGCTTACCGCTGCTACCTTCCGGTCCTGACGGGGTTGGGCGATAACCGGTAGCACAGTACCTGGCTATCAACGCCTGAGGGGAAATACGGAGAGAGAGGGATTCGAACCCTCGGAACCCGGTTAGAGTTCACACGCTTTCCAAGCGTGCACCTTCGACCACTCGGTCATCTCTCCAAAACTGTAATACTTTTACCAGAGAGTGCGGAGGAACACCGGAGTATTCCCTCTCCCGTACGGAGAGAGAGGGATTCGCCTTCCACTGTTCGACTTCGTGTCTCACAGCTCCAGGCCGCCGCGCTCGCTGGCGCCCGGCATCCTGCCGGGCTTCCGGCCCTCATCGGGCCGCGCTCTGGCCTGGTCGGAAGCTACGCTTCCTGCTCGGCCATGCGACCTGCTATTTTCGAATCCCCTGTTCTCTTTCCTCTCGGAGAGAGAGGGATTCGAACCCTCGGTACCGACTAGCGGTACAACGGCTTTCGAGGCCGCCCGATTCAACCACTCTCGCATCTCTCCAGAAATAGCGTACCCAAGAGGACTCGAACCTCTGACCTTTAGGTCCGCAACCTAACGCTCTATCCAACTGAGCTATGGGTACAAATAAGCGGAGAGGGAGGGATTCGAACCCTCGGTGCAGTTACCCACACAACTCCTTAGCAGGGAGCCCGATTCAACCACTCTCGCACCTCTCCAACTACATACACGATAATAAAGGACGCATCCTGCAGGGCGCTGCCGCGCTCCGCCGTCTAAAGATGGTGGGATTCCCTTCGCTGCTCGACATCGTCTCTCGCAGCTCCAGTCCGCCGTATTTGCTGATGGCCGGCGTCCTGTCGGCCTTCAGCGCCTCATCGGCGCGTGCTCATTACGGATCGAATCCCGCCTCTCGTTACGCCCAGGACCTGAGTCCTTAGCTATCGGAGAAGGTGGGATTCGAACCCACGGAGCCTCTCGGCTCAACGGTTTTCAAGACCGCCTCCTTCGACCACTCGGACACCTCTCCAGTCTATCGATCGGGTTCACACTATAGATGTTGACGGATTCTTTGTCAATCAGGGGAGACAATTTCGAGGATTCTGTCCAGGTCATCCAGGGAGAAATAAGAGATCTCTATGCGCCCTTTTTTTGCCGAGCCCTTCACCGAAACCTTGGTTCCGAAAAGGTCAATCAGGCGCTCCTCAATCTTCGACAGTTCCGGGTCCTGGCGCTTCATGGATGCATGCTTCTCGGTCGATCCCGAGGCCCTGCCGCCCCGGTTCAGTTCTCCCGCCTGGGCTTCCGCTTCCCGTACACTCAGGCCATCCTTCAGAATGCGGTTGAAGAGTATCATCTGGTCCGCAGGATTCAGGACCGACAGAAGTGCCCGGGCATGTCCCGCGGTCATATCTCCTGAAACCAGGGCCTCCTGCATCGGTTCCGGCATTTTGAGCAGGCGCAGGCTGTTGGCAACAGTCGATCGGTTCTTGCCGACCTTCTGGGCCAGTTCTTCCTGGCTCAATCCGGCCTCTTCCATAAGCTGACGGTATCCGTTGGCCTCTTCGATGGGATTCAAATCTTCCCGCTGGATATTCTCTATAAGAGCGATTTCCAGCTTCTCTTCTTCGGTGAAGGACCTGACCAGAACGGGAACTTCAGCCAGGTGGGCCATCTGGGCCGCCCTGAAGCGTCGCTCCCCAGCAACGATGCGGTACCCGGATCCGTACTCTTCGACAATAATTGGCTGGATAATGCCCTGCTCCCGCACCGAGTCAGCCAGTTCCTTAAGGCGTTCTTCGTTGAAAGCCTTACGCGGTTGGTCAGGATTAGGATAAATCTTGTTTAAGGGAACATAACGCTCCGTGGATTTTGTTGTCTCTTCGCTCTCTGTAGAAGACTGCAACAATGCCTCTATGCCTTTGCCCAAGGCGCGTTTAGACACGTTTGATTACCTCTTCCGCCAACTCCTTGTAACTCCGGGCGCCGGAACAGGAGGCGTTATATTGATTGATCGGAACCCCGTGAGAAGGGGCTTCGGAAAGTCGAATGTTTCGCGGAATTATCGTTCTGAATACCTTGTCCTTGAAATAATTCGTAACCTCCTGAACCACCTCGTTAGCCAGCTTGGTACGGGAGTCGTACATGGTAAAAACAATACCTGCTATGGAAAGTTCGGGATTCAGATTCTTCTGTACCCGCTGAATAGTCTGAAGCAGCAGGGTTAAACCCTCAAGGGCAAAATATTCACACTGCAGGGGTACAAGTACATAGTCCGCGGCAACCAGTCCGTTTACCGTCAGGAGCCCGAGGGAAGGCGGACAGTCGATCAGGATATAGTCCCATTCCTCGTGAATGCTATTGAGAACTTTTTTCAAAAAGAACTCCCGTTCCTTTTCCTCAATCAGCTCCACATTGGCACCGGTCAAATCGATATTAGAAGGAACAACGAAGAGGTTCTTGACCGTTGTCTCCTGGATTACTTCCTTTATGGGAATACCCTTGGTAACGACATCGTAAATGCTGTCCTCTTCCACATGGGCCCCTACACTGGAGGAAAGGTTCCCCTGGGGATCAAAATCTACCAGCAGAACCCGTTTGCCAGCCTCTGCAAGATATGCTCCGAGATTCGCGGTTGTGGTGGTCTTGCCGACGCCACCTTTCTGATTTGCAAAAACGATTACCTTTCCCATAGCGCGAGCACATTATATCGTAAAGAGTTAACCGTGTCATTTCTTTATCGCACTCTTGACCAAAAAAAGTCCCTTCTATAGCTTATTTAAGTATATTAATCGCGAGGAGAATATAAATGCGCGAAGAGGTTATAAAGGCCATACAGGACGTACGTCCCTCTCTTCAGGCTGACGGCGGCGACATCGAGTTTGTTGACGTTTCCGACAGCGGAGAAGTTACGGTCAGACTGATGGGTGCGTGTAACGGATGCCCAATGGCACAGATGACCCTGAAGCAGGGTGTAGAACAGTACCTGAAAGAAAAAGTACCAGGCGTAGTATCTGTTGATTCAGTATAAAGAAGTACATGATATATGCCCTTCCTTACGGGTAACGGGAGGAAGGGTAAATATCTATCTAAAAAATTCAATAAAATCTCTCTATATGCCGTTAATATCTTTGAGAGTGTTGCTTTCCACTATATCACACAATAAGATGGTCAAATGCAACAGGTGAAAGATAAAGAACGAACCAGAATAGAAAAACTGATCAGAAGCATCCCCAAAACTGAGATCCATCTCCACCTGGAAGGTCTGGTGAGTGTGGATACATTATGGTATTTGATCAATCATAACAAACTTGAATTTGATGGGATTAATACCCGTCAGGACCTGGAACGACAGTTCAATTTCAATAATCTGGACGAGTTCATCTGGTTTTTTATCAATGTTCTTCAGAATACCTTTAAAACCTCGGAAGATCTCAAGTGTCTGATAAGCGACGCAAAATCATATCTGTCGCGAAACAATATTGTCTATGCAGAGATATTCTTTGCCCCGTCTAAATTTCTCCAGAACGGTCTTGATTTCGGGGAGATGATGGGAATTCTCCATGAAGGCGCTCAAAAAATAAAGTTGGAAGACAATATCGAGATCAAGTTCATCATTGATGTATCCCGAACTTATGGCGTAGAGAATGCTGAACAGAATCTTGCCCTGATCCTTGAGAATTTTAATGATTCGATAATTGGAATTGGGTTGGGAGGCTCTGAAAGCCAGGGACCCGCAGAACAGTTTGCCACAGTATTTGAAAAAGCCAGAAAAAAGGGGCTCAAGGTTGTTGCCCATGCAGGGGAAGATGTCGATGCGAGCTCTATCTGGAACAGCCTGAAGAGATTAAAGGCCCAGCGTATAGGCCACGGGATAAGTGCAAAAGACGACCCCAAACTGATTGAATACCTCAGAAAAACCTGGATTCCCCTCGAGATCTGCCCTACCAGCAACGTATTCACCAGGAAATATGTTCAACGTCTTCAAGACCACCCGATTCGCCTGTTTTTCGACAGCGGAGTTAACGTTACTCTCAACACGGATGATCCGACACTTTTTAATATTGAACTGGTTGAGGAATACTATAACCTGTACCACTACCTGGATTTTACCCTTGAAGAGCTGTTTCAGATAATGAAGAACACCCTCTTTGCGACCTTCCTGCCTGATGAAAAAAAGGAAGCCCTGTGGGAAAAAACCGCAACTGCTATTAAACGCTCAGGATATCTGGCGCCGTAATCCCCCGGAAACCTCTTAACAGTATGTTTCACGTGAAACCTGCATTGTAGGATTTCTTTTCCGATTGCATCAGCTATACAGTCCATTTCTTTTCGAACGCTAAATATCCGCGCAGAGTGCGCAGAGGTACGCGATAACATTACCCTTTTCCCTATCCTCTGCGGCCTCAGCGTGGTTTTTCTTATTCATTCACACATACCATGAATATACAGTCCATCTCTGTTCACACCCACAACATCCGGGCAGAGTACGCAGAGAGTTTTTGAACGATATTGCTCTCTTCCAGTCTCAGCGGCCTTTGCGTGGTTTTTCTTATTCATATACACATACCATGAGCATACAGTCCATTTCTGTCCAAATAAACAATGTGCGCGCAGAGTACGCAGAGGTCTGCACCGAAGAGCTTTCCTTTCCTCTACAGCCATTGCCTGCACCTCAACTTACCAGTATCAAATATTTATAAAGCCATATCTGAGATTAACGGTAATAACAGTTTCAAATAAAGACGATGTTTATTCCAGGAATACTGCCATTCATGAAGCAATATCAGTTTGTCCTGGTTATATACAGTTATGGAAGAACACAGCAAAATACCAATAATTGATCTTTCCCGCGGATACCAGCGACGGGAAGATATTTTAACGGAAAAAGTAATCGGAATAGCAATGAAGATCCACAGTTTCTTTGGGCCTGGACTTCTGGAATCATGTTACGAAGGTGCCCTCTGTTACGAACTGCTTCAGGAAGGCATCTCCTTTGAGCGTCAAAAAGAGATCTTCTGCGTATATAGAGGCGTAGATCTTGGAATAGCATACCGCGCCGACATCATTCTGGAAAACCGGGTGGTAATTGAACTGAAAAGCTGTGAGCGGAACCATCCTGTTTTTTGCCGCCAGTTGCTGTCATATCTGAAACTGGCAAATATATCCGTTGGGCTGCTGATAAATTTTAATGTCCCGCGGTTAGTTGATGGCATTCAGAGAATCGTAAATAATTATTGAGTCAAAAGACACGATTCAAACGACCAATATCCGTACAGTTACGCGGGGGTTTATACGATATTACCCTCTTCCGGTATCAGCGACCTCGGCATGGTTTCTTCATCGTTCACACATACCAGGTTCAAACAGCCTGTTTCTGTCCAATCGACAATGTCCGCGCAGAGTGCGCCGAGAACATTTTAGGGTATTGCTCTCTTATTTCCTCTGCGACATCAGCGTGGTTTTTATCGTTCACCCATACCAGGATCAAACAGCCTGTTTCTGTCCAAACGACACTTACACCGCGTAGAGTACGCAGAGGTACGCGATGACATTAACCTTTTCCCTAGCCTCTGCGTCCTCAGCGTGGTTTCTTTATC
The DNA here is from genome assembly GCF_002087085.1 of Marispirochaeta aestuarii. Taxonomy (NCBI): domain Bacteria; kingdom Pseudomonadati; phylum Spirochaetota; class Spirochaetia; order Spirochaetales; family Spirochaetaceae; genus Marispirochaeta; species Marispirochaeta aestuarii. Next base: position 31,322 of record NZ_MWQY01000012.1, read on the forward strand.
GTTCACACATACCAGATTCAAACAACCTGTTTCTGTCCAAACGACAATGTCACCGCGTAGAGTACGCAGAGGTACGCGATGAAATTACCCTTCTCCCTAGCCTCTGCGGCCTCAACATGGTTTTTCCTTATCGTTTCCACATACCATGGTCGAACAGGCTTTTCTGCACACACGCCCGATATCCGCGCAGATTACCCAGAGGTGTACGCGTTGACGCGACCCTTTTCCTTCCCTCTCTTCTTCGCATAAAAAAAGCCCCCCTGTGCGGGAGGCTCTTTTTGTTTCACGTGAAACATTACTCTTTTTCGGTTTCCGGCTCTTTCTCTTCTTCGTCTTCCTTAACTACCCTGGCCATTCCAATTACAACATCCGGAGGTGTAATATTGACGATTCGTACCCCAAAGGCCGCTTTTCCCATAACAGAAACATCAGTGGATCGAATTTTTATCGTGTTTCCCTGGGAAGTTATGCATACAATCTCATCTTCTTCTCTCAGAGATGATACACCCACGACTTCTCCGGTCTTCTCTGATATTTTGTAGGCGATCTGACCGCGGGTTGCCCGTCCGTGGGGATTGAAATTATCGTAATCGATACGCTTCCCATAACCGTATTCCGAAAGAAGCATCATCTTCTCTTCAGAATGAACGCATAAAACACCTGCAAGTTCATCCTCTTTCTGCAGTTTTATTCCCTGCACTCCCCGGGACGCCCTTCCCATGGCTCTCACAGCCTCTTCATGAAAGCGCAATGCCATACCATGCTTCGAGACCATCACCAGATCATTATCTCCTCCGGTGAGCTGTGCACTGATTAACCGATCCCCGGAATCCAGGTTAATAGCCCGGATACCGCGGGTACGGGCGTTGGAAAAGTCGCTGATTTTTACCTTCTTAACCACGCCCCTGCTGGTTCCCATAAACAGGTACCCTTTCTGTTCAAAATCAGTTATCGAAACAACTGCAGTGATCTCTTCGTCAGCGGATATCTGCAGCAGAGCTCGGATATTCGTTCCCCTGGCATGACGGGACCCTTCGGGTATCTCATGTACCTTAAGCCAGTAGGCTTTACCTTCACTGGTGATAAACAGGATATAATCATGGGTAGAGGCAATAAACAGGTTCTCGATAAAGTCCTCATCACGAAGATTTGCGGACATCGATCCCTTGCCGCCACGGCCCTGATTCTTGTAGGCACTAACCGGAACACGTTTTATCATGCCCCGATTCGTAGTCAAAACCACCATGTCCTCTTTCTTGATCAGGTCTTCAATATTGATCTCTTCGACCTCGTCAATAAGGATCTCTGTTCGCCGGTCGTCCCCGAATTTCTCCGCGATTTCCAGGGTTTCCTCTTTAACAACATTCAGGATCTTTTTCGGATCAGACAGGAGATCCTTGAAATAGGCTATCTGGGCCCGTACCTCATTCAATTCGTCTATGATTTTCTGGGTTTCAAGGCTGGTCAGCTTCTGGAGGCGCATATCAAGAATCGCCTGGGCCTGCTTTTCTGAAAGCTCAAAAGCCTTCATCAGGTTTTCCCGTGCGGTATCGACATTGCGGGAAGATTTAATAATCTGGATAACCTCGTCTATATTGTCCAGAGCAATCTTCAATCCGATCAGGATATGTTCCCGCTCCTCCGCCCTGCGCAGGTCATATCTCGTTCTGCGGGTAACAACCTCTTCCCGGTGCTCGACAAAATAGACAACAGCATCTTTCAGGGTAAGTACCTGTGGTCTTCCCTTTACAAGAGCCAGGTTGTTGACATTAAAATTCTGCTGCAGTGCCGTATGGGTAAAGAGCTGATTCAGAATGATCTTTGGAATCGCACCTTTTTTCAGTTCGATCACCATACGCATTCCGTTCCGGTCAGATTCATCCCGCAGATCAGATATACCGTCGATCTTGCGGTCCCGGGTCAGCTCTGCGATCCGGATAAGAAGATTTGCCTTGTTAACCGCATAGGGCAGCTCGGTTACGATTATTCGCTCCCTGCCGTTCTTCATCTGTTCAAGCACAAAGCGCGCCCGAACAACGATTTTTCCTTTCCCGGTCTTGCAGGCTTTCTTTATTCCCCGTCGGCCGAAGATGATTCCACCGGTGGGAAAATCAGGTCCCTTAATGTACTGCATCAGCTCATCGATGGTAATTTCCGGATTCTCGATGTAGGCTGCTATCCCTTTACAGATTTCATTCAGGTTGTGAGGAGGAATATTGGTGGCCATACCCACGGCGATTCCGCTTGCTCCGTTTGCCAGCATGTAGGGAAAGGCCGCAGGCAGTACCAGCGGTTCATCCATGGAATCGTCATAGTTGGGACCAAAATCGACGGTTTCCTTCTTGATATCCCGAACCATCTCTTCTGCAACACGCTGCAACCGAGATTCGGTGTATCGCATTGCCGCCGGGGGATCCCCGTCGATAGAACCAAAGTTGCCCTGTCCGTTGACCACCGGGTAGCGCATGGAAAAATCCTGGGCCAATCGAACCAGGGCATCATATACCGAGGCATCACCATGGGGATGAAATTTACCCAGAACATCCCCGACAATACGCGCACACTTCTTGGGCGGCCGGTCATAGCGGAGTCCCATCTCGCTCATACCGTAGAGAATCCGGCGGTGAACCGGCTTCAACCCGTCCCGTACATCAGGAAGAGCCCGGCTTACGATGACCGACATGGCATAGTTTAAATAGGATTCCTTAATTTCATCCTCAATGGCTATGGGTATAGTTTTCCCGACAGTCTCTTCCATCTGGATCTCCTTAGTTAACTGTTACACATCGAGATTGGAAACGAGCAGGGCATTCTCTTCTATGAACTTTCTGCGCGGTTCTACGCATTCACCCATCAGGGTTGTAAACATTGTTTCAGCTTCAACGGCATCATCCAGACGAACCTGCATTATATTGCGGGTTGCAGGATTCATGGTGGTATCCCACAGCTGATCCGGATTCATCTCACCAAGTCCTTTGTAGCGCTGAATTCCTGCTTTATCCTCAGAAACCTCGAGGCTCTGAAGTATCCGGTCTCGTTCCGCATCGTTATAGGCGTATTGAATCTTCTTTCCCACGGTAATCTTATACAGCGGCGGCATGGCGATATAGACATATCCCGCTTCGATAAGGGGGCGCAGATACCGGAAAAAGAAGGTCAGCAGCAGTGTCCGTATATGCGACCCGTCCACGTCCGCATCGGCCATAATAATGACCTTGTGATACCGGACCTTGCTAATATCAAAATCGTTGCCGATTCCCGCACCAATGGACGAAATAACAGGCTGAAGTTTGTCATTACCGATTACCTTGTCCACCCGGGTCTTTTCGACGTTCAGCATCTTTCCCCACAGGGCGAGGATGGCCTGAAAATGGCGATCCCTTCCCTGCTTTGCACTGCCGCCGGCGGAGTCTCCCTCAACGATGAAAATTTCACATTTACTCGGGTCTTTTTCCGAACAGTCAGCCAGTTTCCCGGGTAATCCGGTGCTGTCCAAAAGGTTCTTTCTGCGCGTCAGATCCCGTGCCTTCCGTGCTGCCGCCCGGGCTTTGGCGGCGGTCATGATCTTATCCAGCAGTTTTTCCGCTGTCTGGGGATTCTCGTCAAAGTACCAGGAAAGGTTCTCGGATACGATGGATTCCACCAGTCCCTTTACTTCTGAATTCCCCAGTTTCGACTTGGTCTGACCTTCAAACTGGGGATTGGGAATTTTAACGGAAACGACCGCAGTCAGCCCCTCCCGGGTATCATCACCGGAAAAGGGCTCTTCCATCTTTTTGGCATATTTGGACTTTTTTAACAAATCATTAAAGGTTCGGGTCAGGGCGGACTTGAAACCCACAAGATGAGTTCCGCCTTCCCGGGTGTTAATATTGTTTACAAAGCAGAAGATACTCTCGTTAAAACCATCGTTATACTCAATGGCGACCTCAAGCTCGCTGTCGTCCTTCGTAACGTGGAAGTAGATCGGTTCCTTTTGAATTACGGTACGGTTTGTATTCAGAAACTCGACAAAGGATTTCACTCCTCCGTCGAATTTGAATTCGTGTACCTTTGGGGTTGTCAGGCGATCGTCGGTTATGACAATTTTGATCCCTTTATTCAGGAAGGCCAGTTCCCGCAGACGGTTGGAGAGAATATCAAAGCTGTACTCGGTGGTCTCGAAAATTTCATCATCCGCCCTGAAGCGAATGGTCGTACCATTGAGTTCGGTGGTTCCGATGGATCTCACAGGCTCTTTCGGTATACCCCGCTCATAGCTCTGGGTATAGATTTCTCCCTGACGGTGGACTTCGACCTCACACCATTCAGAAAGAGCGTTCACTACCGATACACCCACACCGTGGAGTCCTCCGGATACCTTGTAACTGTTCTTGTCAAACTTACCGCCTGCATGCAGCCGGGTCATGACAATCTCGAGGGCACTGACGTTCTCGAGGGGATGCATATCCACGGGTATTCCCCGGCCATTATCAACGACCCGGACAATATTCCCTTTTTCAAGGAAAACCTGAATATCCGAACAATAGCCTGCCAGGGCTTCATCGATACTGTTATCTACTATTTCGTAGACCAGATGGTGAAGACCATCCGGTCCGGTTGAACCAATATACATTCCCGGCCGTTTACGGACTGCATCCAGCCCCTTCAAGACCTGAATATGCTCTGCGGAATAGGTTTCTTGCATGTTGCGTTCCTATGCGGAATGAGGGATGCCAAAGTATACCTGCGAAGAAAAAAAAAGTAAAGTAAATGGAATCTTGCAATCTGCCGGACCATAAGATACACTGATCTTTACCTGTTTTTGACCGCCGCGTCTTCAGTAAAAGATGTTAACAAGTTGTGGATAATGGCATTTTTAAGGCAGATGTAGACGATAGTTTTTTATAAATGGAGATTTCGGAAAAAATATTGCTTCATTTTTGTTAAGATGTATTTTGTAAATATTTGTATAGCAAATAATTATGAATTCATCCTTTTTTCCGGTTCTTCCTGTCTATATTTATGAACTTTTATATGGTAAAAATATTTCATGCGTAATATGTGGATATGTTGTTAATATATTGGGAATATACGGAGATAAAGATATGAACAGCGTCGACTGGGACTATAGTCTGTTCTGGAAAGAGGCTTTGCAGCAGCTACGTCATGATCTCTCTGAACAGGAGTTCATGATGTGGTTCAAGAATTTACGATACGAGTCCTCCAGACAGGATTCAATCATACTCGCCGTTCCTTCTGTCTTTTACCGGGATCAGGTAAAACAGCGCTACCAGCGTATAATCGAATCAAAATTGCAGGAACTGAGCGGAAGTCCCATCGGTATTGATTATGTAATACAGGCTATGGAAAGTGCTGTTCCCACCGACAACAACGGGAACAACGGCAACATAAAAGAAATAAGAACAGAAGAAGTCTCCAGAGCGGTTCAGCCCAACGCTGCCCCGCCAATCCAGACCAGAGCCTCCGTGGCTGCAGAAAGAACCCTGCCCCGGCAGAAGCACCCCCATCTGCGGGGAGATTACACTTTCGAAAACTTCGTCATTGGAGAGAACAACTCCTTTGCCGCCAATGCGGCCATTGCAATTGCCAAGAATCCCGGTACCTCCTACAACCCCTGTCTGATCTACGGCGGAGTCGGTCTTGGCAAGACGCATCTTGTCCAGTCCATTGGAAATGCTGCTCATATGAACTTTGACGCCTTCAAGGTGGTCTATGTCACCTCCGAAACCTTTACCAACGAGTTCATCCAGGCCATCAAGGATGGTAAGAACGCCCAGTTCAAAAGCCGCTATCGAAACGTTGACCTGCTGCTGATCGACGACATCCAGTTTCTCCAGGGAAAGGACCAGACCCAGGAGGAGCTCTTCCACACCTTTAACGCCCTCTACGACGCCAACAAGCAGATGGTCTTTACCTGCGATCGTCCGGTATCGGAACTGAAAAACCTTACCGCCCGTTTGCAGAGCAGGTTCGAGCGGGGTCTGAATGTAGACCTTCAGCCTCCCAACTTCGAAACACGCTACGCCATTCTGAAGCGAAAGATAGAAGAAAAAGGGGTGGATATATCCGACGAGGTAATTACCCTCATCTGCAATCGGATTACCACGAATGTCCGTGATCTCGAGGCGGCCCTCACCAAACTGATCGCCTATGCGGATCTCCTGAATAAGCGGGTTACCCTGGAGATTGCCGAACAGCAGTTGAAGGATGTTTTTAACAACACCCGAACGGGAAATATCTCCATCGATGTAATACAGAAGGTCGTGGCGGATCACTACAGTCTTTCTCATAACGACATGCGGGGAAAAAAGCGTACCAAAGCCATCGCCTTCCCCCGGCAGATTGCCATGTACATCGTCAGGGAGATTACCGAATACTCCACCACCGAGGTAGGACTCGCCTTCGGAGGACGAGACCATACTACGGTCATGCACGCCTGCCAGCGGGTGGAGAGTCGCATGAAGACCGATTCTGCTCTGGAACCGACAATTCAGCAGCTGATCAGGTCAATAAAAGAGTATGGAACAAACTCTTAGAAACATGGTAATACTATGGGGATAACATCAGAAAGCCAAAGTTTCCGGGGATACTGTGTATGAATTGTGGAATCAGGATGCCTGTTTATTCAGATACCAAAGGCTTGTCAAAACAGGATTTATACGGCTTTTCCACAAACTCACAGGCCCTACTACTATTACTGCTATATTTATTAAAAAATAAGATAATACAAGGAGACATGAAAATATGAAATTTACCTGCGATAAAGCGAGTATTCTTCGGGAAGTTTCCGTTGCCCAGGAGATCATCTCATCTCGAAACGCCCTCTCCATACTATCCAACGTCCTGATCGAAGTCGCGGATAACACCCTAACCCTGAAAGCTACGGATCTGAAGGTCGGCTTTGAGACGCAGGTTCCTGTAGAGGTCGCGGTCCCCGGCAGTACCACGATCTACTGTGACAAATTCCTTGGAATTCTCCGCAGTCTGCCCGACGGTGAGATTGAGTTCGAACAGCAGGATAATCGGCTTATTATCCGGCCTCTCTTTAAAAAGATTGATTTTCAGCTCAAGAGCATCACCTCGGACAAATATCCGGAGATTCAGGATGTCTCTCAGGACGCCTATTTTCAGGTCCCTCAGAACGACCTGATCGAGATGATCAATCAGACCATCTTTGCCATCTCCGACGACGAGACCCGTTTCTTCATGAACGGGGTCTATTTCGAAAAGAGCGATTCCTCCCTTGTAATGGTCGCCACCGACGGAAGGAGGCTGTCCTACATCATGAAAGAGGTCGACGGCAGTATCCCTGATTTCAACGGCGTGATTATTCCGCCGAAGATCCTCAACCTGGTACGGAAACTGGCTTCCGGCCAGGGAAGCATCAGCATCGCCGTTACGGACAAGAATATCTTTATGCAGTTTGACAACCAGAAGGTTTCGTCCAACCTTATCGAAGGGCAGTTTCCCAATTACAGGCGGGTTATTCCCGATTCTCAGGAGTATCGCATCGTAATCAACCGGAATGAGCTGATGGACGCCCTCCGGCGCGTATCGCTGCTGGTGGAACAGAAATCACGACGGGTCTACCTGACCCTGAATGAGAACAGCCTGGTGCTGAACTCCGAAGAGAGCGAAATCGGTGTTGCCAGGGAAGAGATCACCTGTGAATATTCAGGTCCGGAGGCTACTATTGCTCTGAACTACCTGTATCTTACGGATCCCCTCAAGGTGATCGACAACGAAGAAATTGCCATTGAGTATACCGAAGCAAACAAGGCCATATCCATTATGTCGATTCCTGCGGGGGACTACTTCCATATTGTAATGCCCATGCAGCTTGACTGATGGGTTTCCGTCGCGTCGCCGTCTACGGATATCGTAATCTTCAGGATGCGGCTGTTGACACCGGGGCGGAGGAAATTTTTCTTGTCGGGGAAAACGGCCAGGGAAAGACAAACTTTCTCGAGGCCGTTTATTTTCTCTCCTTTGGAAGTTCCTTCCGTTCAGCGGCGGATTTCCTGGTTCCCCGGGATGATGGAAAGGAATTTTCCGTCCGGGGAATCTTCCAGGACAGTGAACGGGAGATCGATATCGCCCTAAAATATCAGGGCAGAAAAAAAGAGATCCGCCTGGACGGTAAACAGATCAGGGACCGGAAGGAACTGGTATCCAACGTACCCTGTATTGTATTTACCCACGGGGATATCGATTTTGTCGCCGGCCGTCCGGAGCGGCGGCGCTGGTTTATCAATCAGATCATGAGTCTTTTCAATCCCCTCTTCATCGATCTTTTGCGCAGTTATAACCGTCTGATAAAACAGAAGAATCAGGTTCTCAAGGAGGGACCGGCATCACTGCTGGACAGCTATGATCTGCAGATAGCCCGGGCGGGCCTCGAGATTCAGCGCCGACGCCGGGAGACCATTCAGGATTTTAATCGTACCTTCAGTCGTCTCTTCGGGGAAATTTCAAGATTTTCCGGAGAACTGACGATTGAATATCGTCCGTCCTGGAAGGCAGCAGAGGATGAGGAGCATGTTGTACGTCTCCTCGCATCTCAGCGGGGTCGCGACCTTGACCAGGGCATGTGCACCAGCGGCCCCCACCGTGACCGAATTCGCTTTGTCCACCAGGGCAACGACTACGTTCAGACCGCCTCCACCGGGCAGCTGAGGCTGATTTCTCTTGTACTCCGGGTTGCTCAGAGCATCTTTTTTTCCGAAAAAACCCGCAAAAAGCCGGTTCTTCTTCTGGACGATGTACTCCTTGAGCTGGATCTTGAACGGCGAAAACGCTTTCTTGCCTCCCTGCCCGCGTATGAACAGGCTTTTTTTACCTTCCTTCCGGATGAACCCTACCGGGAATACCGCAAACCCGGGACCCTGATTTTACAGGTAAAATCTGGTATACTGACGCCCGTATGAAACGGGCCCGGGAACTTGTAGAACAGCTTTTCCAGAACATAAATCATGAGGATCTGAAGATCTACGGACGAATCTTCTCATCCTGGACAGACCTTGCGGGAACCGATCTTGCGGCCCATTCAAGAATCCTCGAAATCGACCGGGGTATCGTCTTTGTCGGGGTCGATCACCCGGGCTGGATGCAGATGATCAGCATGCGCAAGGCACGTATCCTGTCGGGCATAAAAAAGCAGTATCCTTCCCTGGAGATCCGGGATCTGCGTTTTCTTCTGATCGACGGAGTACCCGAAGAGGAGCTTCAGAAACGTTTCGGTGCTGTGCAGCCGGAAAAAACTGAAGCCGCACAACAGGAAACGGACAGTAGCGAAGGAGCTCAGGAAGCGAAACCGCCGGAAGACTTCAAAAAAAAGCTTGAGAAACTGGGTAAATCCATCGAAAAGAAGTGGAAATAGGGGGGCGCGAATGAAGCATGCGGAACGGACGAAACCGCCTGCACTCGGGATAACGTTTCAGCGGCTTCGCCCGTTCCGCACTTCGTTGCTGGTGGATGTTTTATGCAGCATACCCCTAAAAAAATGCTAAAAAGGTGCCGTGGTTCCGTCAGAAGATCACCTATGAAAGCAGGGGAGCTAAACGGCGGATAGATTCTGATCAGAGAAAACGGCAAAGACCGCGAAACGTTCTCCTGAGTGAAGCGGTCTTTAGTTGTTTTCTCTGATCAGCGACTTTGAAGGCTGAGCACTCCATTGACGGAGACAGGATGAATTCGTATACTACGGCACCTGAATTATCATGTCATCATAATGCGCTTGAAATGCGCGAGAAGATAGAAGGAGATTCCTGATGAAGAGAACGTACCAGCCGAGCAAGGTTAAGCGGAACAGAAAATTCGGTTTCCGTGCCCGCATGAAGACTGTCGGCGGCAGACTCGTCCTTGCCCGGCGCCGGCGAAAGGGACGGAAAAAACTCTCCGTCGCCGATGAGAAAAAGCCCTACTAGTTTATCCAGAGACGAACGCCTTCGGCGACGGGGGGATATCACATCCCTTTTCGCCGCCGGAAAATCCGTTTCCGGAGGAGCATTACGGTTGGTATACCGTTCCAATGGTTCAGATACCAGCCGTCTGCTTGTAACCCTGCGTAGAAAATTCGGAACAGCAGTAGAACGGAACAGAGCGCGGCGCCTGGTTAAAGAGGCGTACCGGATTCAGAAAAGCAATATTCGATCCGGCTACGACATCGGTTTTGTAGTGTATCAAAAGAGCATGAGTTATACCGAAACAGCGGAAGCTATGCTGAGTTTGCTTAAACGGGCAGGACTATATGAAAATTAGGGATATTTTCAGTTTTCCCCTTATCCTCCTGGTCAGGCTGTACCGTTTTGCTATATCTCCCCTCTTACCTCCATCGTGTCGCTTTTATCCAACCTGCTCCGCCTACACCCTTGAGGCACTGCAAAAACACGGCCCCGTCAAGGGTCTCGGGTTGTCGGTACGCCGTATTCTGCGGTGTCACCCCTTTAATCCCGGCGGACACGATCCTGTTCCCTAAGGAGTAATGATGGACAAAAATACCCTGCTGGCGGTGGTCCTTTCGGTAATCGTGATTACCATTGGATTTTCCGTACAGTCAACCTTTTTTCCTCCTGAGCCGCCCCGGCCTCAGCAGGATCAGACCGCCGTTGTACCCGCGGAAAGCGCTGACGAGGAGACCGCACCGGAAACTGCGGTAACCGGGGTCAGGCAGGTTGCCAATATAAAACGGGTTGATTCGGCAACAGTCAAAGAAGAAACTGTACTTATTGAAACCAACATCTTTCAGGCGACCTTCTCGAACCGTGGAGGCGTTCTCACATCCCTGAAGCTGAAGGAGCATGAAGACAACGGTAAGCCACTGGAGATGATCTACACCGGAGAGAGCAACGAAACGGCTTTCAACCTTCACTTCGGCGGACCGGACCGGGAAGCGGTGAATGATCTTTTCCGTGTAGTGCGTCTGGACGGATCCTCCGTCCGCTTCGAAGGGGATTTTACCTACCGGGACGACAATGGAAACAACGTACCCTTTACTCTGCAGAAAACCTACACCTTCAAACCTGACGACTACCTCTTTGAGCTGGATATAAGCATTATCAACAGTATCAATGATATACCCAGGCTGGAGAACGATGGATTCGCCTATACCCTGAGTTACGGACCCCAGATCGGTCCGGAATTCAGTTCCCTGGGAGGCCGGCAGGAGTACCGCAGGTTTTATCAGTATGACGGCAGCAAACGCCATACCGTCAAGATAGACAAGGATACCCAATACTCCACCACCAATGAACGCTACGTCTGGGCGGCGATAGCGGGTAAGTATTTTACGGTAATCGCTGTTCCCGGGGCTGCTTCCTACTCCACTACCTATTCGTCCAGACCGATTCCGGGACTCGAGGATACGGCGAAAATCCATTTTTCCCGCCCCGTTATCAAGAGTTCCAGAAATACCGATACCTTCCGCTTCTACTTCGGGCCCAAAACCGCCAGGATCCTGGAAAAATATAACGAAGCCGAAAAGAACGGTTTCAACATGCAGGACCTCGATCTGGACGAGGTCATTGATCAGGGCCGGATCCTCGGCTGGCTGGAGAACATTCTCAAGTTTATCCTGCTTACCTTCTACAAGGTTATTCCCAACTACGGTGTGGCCATCATCCTGCTGACGATTTTCATCAAGATCGTACTCTTTCCCTTTACTCACAAGAGCTACGAGTCTACCAGCAAGATGCAGTCCATAGGGCCCAAGATCAACGAGCTCAGGGAAAAGTACAAGGACAATCCCAACAAGATGAACGCCGAAATGGCCGCCATGTACAAACGGGAAGGTATCAATCCCATGGGAGGCTGTCTGCCCATCCTGTTCCAGATGCCCATCTTCATTGCCCTGTACGGTCTTCTGAACAAGCACTTCGATCTTCGGGGGGCGGTCTTTATTGAAGGCTGGATTACCGACCTGTCCAGTCCGGAGACGATCTTTACCCTGCCTTTTACCATCCCGATTCTGGGCTGGAGCGAGATCCACCTTCTGCCGTTCCTCTTTGTCGGGACCCAGCTCTGGTCTTCGAAGCAGATGAGCGCAGGAAGCATGGCGTCGAACAACCAGATGAAGATGATGACCTATCTTATGCCCATCATGTTCTTCTTTATCCTGTACGATATGCCGTCGGGACTGCTGCTTTACTGGACGGTCACCAACCTCCTGACCACGGTACAGCAGTTGTTTATTACGCGACACCAGAAAACACATCCGAAAGGGGCCTGAAAAGGGGCCAGCAGGAGATTGATATGATAAAAGAATTCGAGGGAAAAAGTGAGCAGGAGGCGATAGATAAAGCCATCGCCGATCTGAACCTCGACCGGGAGGAGTTCGATGTGGAAATCGTCGAGTCCTCCCGACGGAGCCTGTTCCGAAAAGGTCCGGTAAAAATCCGGGTCCATATTACCGAAGAAGATGAAGAGGACGACGAAACTGTCCAGCTGCCCGCGGAGGGACAGGAAGAAGAACTGATCTCGTTTCTGGAAACCCTGATGTCAAAGATGGGTTTTCCCGGGACCGTTACGGTTGCCGGACGGGAAGCCCGAAAAACAATTGTCCGCATAGATTCCGATCATTCGGGAATCCTTATAGGACGTAAGGGAAAAAATCTTGATGCACTGCAGGTCCTGGTGAATGTTTTTGCCGGGAAGCTGGGGTTTCCCAACCGGGTTGTGGTGGATACCGAAAACTACCGCAGCCGCAGGGAGGAGAACCTGGTGCGTATGGCCAGAAAAACCGCTGATCAGGTCCGGCGCAGCAGGGACAGCCGCCTGCTGGAACCCATGAATCCCTTTGAACGGAGGATTATCCATACCACGCTGAATGGTCTGGAGGATATCGAAACAAAAAGCGAGGGAGAGGGGCTCTTCAAGCAGGTGCGTATTATCTACCGTGGATAATGGAAAACTGTTAACAAGTTGTGGATAAATTTTTTTCCGAGAATTGGATACCGGAATAAAGTCATAGCAGAAAGCGGATTACCGGAAAAAACTCCGGAAATCCGCTTTTTTTCTTACCGGATTTATAGTAAATAATAGAAGCACCTTCTGCTTTCGTTTTTAACTTCCTGTGGATAAGGTGTTAGCAAAAACCGAAAAAAGAGTAGTCAATAACGTGTGCCCCTGGGTACATTGGAGGAAACATGGAATACATGATCAAGGATATAGGCCTTGCTGAATGGGGCCGAAAAGAGATCGAGATAGCAGAAAAAGAGATGCCCGGCCTGATGGCCATACGTCAGAAATATTCATCGTCAAAGCCCCTGAAAGGGGTAAAGATTACCGGGTCGCTGCACATGACCGTCCAGACCGCGGTGCTGATCGAGACCCTGGTCAGCCTGGGGGCCCGGGTCCGCTGGGCAAGCTGCAATATCTTTTCCACCCAGGACCATGCCGCAGCAGCGGTGGTTGTCGGGCGCCCCGAGGCCGGTGGAAGCGCTAAAAAACCGGCGGGAGTTCCGGTTTTCGCCTGGAAGGGGGAAACCCTGGAGGAGTACTGGGACTGCACCTACAGGGCCTTGAGTTTCGGGGACGGTTCGGGTCCCAATCTTATTGTAGATGACGGCGGGGATGCGACCCTGCTGGTCCATAAGGGATTTGAACTGGAAGAAAGCAGCTCCTGGACAGAGGAACCTGCGGCAAGCCGCGAAGAGGGGGTTGTAAAGAAGCTCCTGAAGCGAATCGAGGCCGAACGGCCGGGATGGTGGAAGACCGTCGTGCCGGAGTTGAAGGGAGTGTCTGAAGAGACCACCACCGGGGTTCATCGGCTCTATCAGCGAAAAGAGGAAGGTACCCTGCTTTTCCCGGCCATCAATGTCAACGATTCGGTTACCAAGAGCAAGTTCGACAACCTCTATGGCTGCCGGGAGTCCCTGGCGGACGGCATCAAGCGGGCCACCGATGTTATGGTGGCGGGCAAGGTTGTGGTTGTCTGCGGATACGGCGATGTCGGCAAGGGCTGCGCCCAGTCCATGCGGGGCTTCGGCGCCCGGGTCATCGTCACCGAGGTTGATCCCATCTGCGCCCTGCAGGCTGCCATGGAGGGATTTCAGGTAACTACCGTGGAGGAGACCCTCGGCGAGGCGGACATCTACGTTACCGCCACGGGGAACCGGGACATCATTACCACCGAGCACATGGCTCGTATGAAGGACCAGGCGATTATCTGCAACATCGGCCACTTTGACAACGAGATCCAGGTGGACAAGCTGAACAGCCTGCCGGGGGTCGAGAAGATTACCATCAAACCCCAGGTAGACAAGTACCTGTACCCCGACGGGCACGCCATCTTTCTGCTCGCCGAAGGACGCCTGGTGAACCTGGGCTGTGCCACCGGACATCCGAGTTTCGTCATGTCCAACTCCTTCTCCAATCAGACCCTGGCACAGCTGGACCTCTGGGAGCATCGGAACGAGTATGACAAGGATGTGTACCGGCTGCCCAAGCGCCTGGACGAGGAGGTCGCCCGGCTTCATCTTGATAAAATCGGCGTAAAGCTCACGAAGATGAGCCCGGAACAGGCTGAGTATATCGGGGTAAAACCGGAAGGGCCCTTTAAACCGGAGCACTACCGCTATTAGTATGTACGGCGGTTGCTGATATTGTAAGTTCGCTGCCCCCTTACCGGAGTTTCCTTTGCTTGCTTGATTTCTCCGGAAGGGGCGTATTGCCTGCTTAAAAAATCTAAGGAGTTTCTATGAAGCAACGAAACTATCTGTTCACCTCTGAAAGCGTATCGGAAGGTCACCCGGACAAGCTGGCTGACCAGGTCTCCGATGCTGTCCTCGACGCCTGTCTGGCGGGAGACCCGGAATCCCGGGTGGCCTGCGAAACCTTTACCACCACCGGTATGGTACTCGTCGGCGGGGAGATCACAACCAACACTTACGTGGATATCCAGGAGATCGCCCGGGGGGTCGCCAAATCCATCGGCTATGACAAGCCGGAGTACGGCCTTGATTTCGAGTCCATGGCGGTTATGAGCACCATTCACAGCCAGAGTCCCGATATAAGCCAGGGAGTATCCGGGCACGGCCTCAAGGAGTATGAAGGCAAGCAGGGCGCCGGCGACCAGGGCATGATGTTCGGTTTTGCCTGCAGGGAGAACGACGAACTCATGCCCGCTCCCATTACCCTGGCCCACAAGCTGCTGATGCATGCGGCCAAAGTGCGGAAAACCGGCAAAATCACCTGGCTGCGGCCGGACTCCAAGAGCCAGGTTACCGTGGAATACGAAGGACATACCCCCAAACGGATCGACACCGTCGTTGTGAGTCATCAGCATGACGAAGGCATCGGTTACGAGGAGCTGAAGGCCGAGATTATCGCCAAGATCATCAAACCGGTGCTTGAGCCCACGGGACTCCTTGCGGAAAATACCCGCTATTTTATCAATCCCACCGGCCGCTTTGTTATCGGCGGACCTCACGGGGATTCTGGGCTCACCGGACGCAAGATAATCGTCGACACCTACGGCGGCATGGGTCGTCACGGTGGCGGTGCCTTCTCGGGCAAGGATCCGAGCAAGGTGGACCGCTCGGCAGCTTATATGGCCCGCTACGCGGCCAAGAACATTGTCGCCGCCGGGCTCTGCGAGCGCTGCGAACTGCAGCTCTCCTACGCCATCGGGGTGCCCGAGCCGGTGAGCATAATGGTGGAGGCTTTCGGTACTGAGAATGTGGCCATCGAAAGGATAGAGAAGGCGGCACGGGAGGTGTTCGATTTCAGTCCCTCGGGGATTATCCGGACCCTGGACCTGATGCGGCCCATTTACCAGGAGACCGCAGCCTACGGCCACTTCGGCCGGGACAGCTTTTCCTGGGAAAAGACCGACAGGGTGGATGACCTGAAAACAGCCTGCGGCGTTTAGATCAGTTACTCAGTAATAAATTCGACCCCGTCCGGGAATGGGCGGGGTTTTTTTATTCAGCCGGAGACTTTCCACTCCCCGGCCTCGA
This sequence comes from Marispirochaeta aestuarii, assembly GCF_002087085.1. Lineage (NCBI taxonomy): Bacteria > Pseudomonadati > Spirochaetota > Spirochaetia > Spirochaetales > Spirochaetaceae > Marispirochaeta > Marispirochaeta aestuarii. The sequence goes on from NZ_MWQY01000012.1 coordinate 47,281, forward strand.
GCCCCTGCCTGACGGCTTCAAACTCCCGGGGACTGAACTGGGCTCCTTTTATCTGGACGATTTTTCCGGCGAGCCATGAAGCGCAGAGACCTGCTTCCCTCGGCCCCAGTCCCTGAATAAGACCGTAGAGAAATCCCGCGGCATACATATCCCCGGCGCCGGTGGAGTCGAGCGCGGTGGCGGGAAAAATGGGAATACTGTATTCAGCGCCGTTTGAATACACAACGGAGCCGTGGCGTCCGTTTTTAATAACCCCGGTATCGCAGCGTTTTTTCAGCGCCGCCAGGCAGCCCTCCATGGAGTCGGATCCGAAAAGGATTCCCGCCTCCTCGCGGTTTGCGAAAAGGATATCCACATGGGAGTCCAGGAGCTGCAGAAACTCGAGCCTGTTGCGGTTTACCGCAAAGGGGTCCGCCGCGTCAAAGACGATTTTTGTGCCTGCGTTACGACAGGCCCCCAGGGCCGCCAGGATGGCCGCTTTCTGGGCGTCCGTATCCCACATGTAGCCGGTAAAGTAGAAGTAGTCGGCGTTTCGAACCAGGTCCAGGTCAAGATCGTCCAGACTGAACTCCCGGTTCGCTCCCAGAAAGGTGTTCATGGTACGTTCCGTATCCGGGGTTATCAGGATTATACTGGAACCGGTGGCCTCCTGACCCCGGGCCAGGGTGGAAGCGGAAGAGAAACTGGCAAGCTGCCGGATATATTCATCCCCTTCCTTGTCGGGGCCCACCTTTCCGCCGAGGACAGCGTCGATCCCCAGGGATGCCAGGGCTATTATGGTGTTGGGGCAGGAACCGCCGCAGCGGTATTCCACCGGTAGTCCTGCGCAGTGAGTGAGGATCCGTGACCGTTCGCTGCTGTCCACAAGGTGCATGGTCCCCTTGGAAAGCCCCAGGGCACTGATGTCTTCTTCGCTGACCTGGATCAGAATGTCTATCAGGGGATTGCCAATTCCGTATACCATCCGGCTGCTCCATTGAATATTATTCAGACTGATTCACAGTATACGGATTCCCGGGATTTCTGAGAAGCCAAAGAGGTCTGATATCTCCTCATAGCCCATTAATAATCCTGTGGAAGCGGCTGAAAATAATCGGAGGATTCCGGGTGATTGATCAGCATAGATCTTGAATAATCAGGCCAGTGTGATATTATTGTTCGTAGTTTGAACAATCCCTGAATTGTTTGCCAACAATATACTCACCGAATTATATCGGCAGTCTGTTTCGGCGGCGTCGACGGTATCGGCGGGGCGCAGCTACTCGGTTTACATGGGGGCACGACATTTTTCGTCCGGTGCCATCAGGTGAACTGTGTGCCCGGTGCGGCAAGTTTGAAAATAACAGTGAACCACGAAGACAAAGAACTGGAAATCCTGGAAAACATCTATCACTCCTCCTCATCCGTACGCCAGCGGGACCTGGCGGAGATTGTCGGGCTCTCCCTGGGCATGACCAACGCGATTCTCAAGCGGCTTGTCAAGAAAGGCCTGCTGACGGTCAGAAAGGTCAATAACAGGAATATCCGCTATGCTGTTTCCCCCGCCGGTGTGGAGGCCATTACCCGCAAAAGCTATCGCTACTTCAAGCGGACCATAAAAAACGTGGTCTTTTACAAGGAGTCCATCGAACGGCTTGTACAGGAAGGGAAAGAGAGCGGTTACGACGGCATCTTCCTCAAAGGCAGGAGTGATCTGGACTTCATTGTCGAGCACAGCTGTATCTCCAACGGTCTCGACTACGTGCGGGACCCTGACAGCTACGTCGGCAGACTCTTCACCATCTACGCAGAAAGCTACATCCCGGACTCCGAAACCCGGGAACAGGGAGCCTCCTTCCTGCAGGAGCTGTTTGTAACACCCTAGGGTTTTGGAACAAGGATGTACAGGATAAGAAGGATATGAAGAAAAACACTCGTGAAAAAGTCTATGGAAACAGATCAGATTACAGAACTAATTATTGGTGCATCCTTTGAGGTAATGAACGAGCTTGGCGCCGGTTTTCTTGAGAAAGTATATGAAAATGCGCTGCTGGCTGAATTAAAAGAACACAGTATTTTCGCTGAACAGCAGAAAGAAATCTGTGTCTGGTACAAGAATAATAGAGTTGGTACATATCTTGCCGATCTTGTGGTTGAAAACTCTGTTATTGTTGAGTTAAAGGCTGTTAACAAGCTTGATGCAGTTCACTCTGCACAGCTTATCAACTACCTGCGGGCGTCTGATTTTGAAACAGGATTGCTGATTAATTTTGGAAATCCAAGGGTTGAAATTAAACGTCTGTTTAACAAGATTTCTTCGAGAGAATAAAGGATTTTATCTTGTTATCCTCCCCATCTTTGTTTCAATATTTCTCGATTTCAAGGAGTTCCCGTGTCGCTTCCAGGTAATCAGCGTGTTAATCATCCGAGCATCAGCTTCGAGTTTTTCCCCCCAAAGACGGAGAAGGGTTTCGCTGCCTTAAAAAGGCGCATCGTCGATGATTTTGTTCCCTTGAAGCCCTCCTACGTTTCCATTACCTACGGGGCCGGCGGCTCCACCCGGGAGCTTACCCGGGAGACAACCCTTGCAATTAACACAGAAACCCGGCTCCCGGTGGTATCCCACCTTACCTGCGTGGGGTCCTCTCGGAACGATATCGCCCAGGTTCTGGATGAGTACCAGGAGGCGGGTATCAGCAATATCCTGGCCCTGCGGGGGGATCCACCAAAGGGAAGCGATGAAAAGACCGGGGACTTTGCCTGGGCCGCGGAACTGGTGGCCTTCGTAAAGAAGGGCTGGCCCGGAATGAACATCGGGGTGGCGGGATTCCCCGAAGGTCATCCGGCTACACCCAATCGCCTTGTGGAAATGGATCACCTGAAAGCCAAGGTCGATGCCGGAGCGGATTATATCTGTACCCAGCTCTTCTTTGATAACCGGGATTTTTTCGATTTTACCGAACGCTGCCGCATTGCGGGCATCAATGTGCCGGTTATCGCGGGAATCATGCCTGTGGTAAGCCGGGCAAACCTGCAGCGAATGGCGGAACTCTCCCCGGGCACCCGCTTTCCCGCAGGCCTTTTAAAGAGCATTGCCAGGACCCGCAGCGACGAACAGGTGGAACGGGTGGGCATACACTGGGCCACCCAGCAGGTCATGGAGCTTCTGGCTGCGGATGTTGCTGGAATTCACCTCTACACCCTGAACCAGTCCCGGGCGGTCCTTGATATCTATCGTGCCCTGGGAATCGAAGATTCACGGCAGCTGTAAAAGCAGAAAGCAAACGCAAATAAGGAATATAGTCTATGGCGGTAAATGTCTGTGTTGTGGGAACCGGGTACGTAGGATTAATCGCGGCCCTGGGTCTCGCCGATTTCGGCAACAGCGTTGTGGGCGTCGATGTGGACGCCAAAAAGATCGAGTCCCTGAACAAGGGTATTCCCACCATCTACGAACCGGGCTGTGAGGAGTACCTGCGCCGGAATCTGGAATCCGGACGTCTGCAGTTTTCCACCGATATCGGCGCCTCCATAGCGCGGGCCGATGTTGTCTTCATCGCCGTGGGAACCCCTCCGAAGGAGGACGGCAGCGCGGATCTGCAATACGTCGAGATGGTCGCCCGCTCGGTGGCGGAGAACCTGGACGGCTACACCGTGGTCGTGACCAAGTCTACCGTACCGGTAGGGACCAACCGCTGGGTTGCAGAACGCATCAAGGCCTTCAACCCCAAAGCGAAGGAGGGGGAAAATTACGATGTGGTCTCCAATCCGGAGTTCCTGCGGGAAGGCAAAGCGGTACAGGACTTCTTCCATCCCGACAGGATCGTCATCGGTACCGGGTCTCCGAAAGCCCGGGAGGTCATGGAGGAGCTCTACCGGGCCCTCTACCTGATCCAGACCCCCTTCGTCTGGTGTTCCCTGGAGACCGCGGAGCTTATAAAATACGCTGCCAACGCCTTCCTGGCGGTTAAGATCACCTTTATCAACCAGATGGCCAACCTGGCCGAAGCGGTGAATGGAGACATCCACCAGATTGCCAAGGCCATGGGCATGGACGGACGCATAAGTCCGAAATTCCTGCATCCCGGACCCGGTTACGGCGGAAGCTGCTTTCCCAAGGACACCAGGGCCATTGTTTCCACCGGAGAGCAGCACGGTGTGGATATGAGCCTGATCAAGTCCGCGGTGGAGGCCAACGATGCCCAGAAGGAGCGGATGGTCGCGAAGCTGGAGGCCATGTTCGAAACGGCCGGCACCCCGGGCCTTGCGGACAAGACCGTTGCGGTGCTGGGGCTGGCCTTCAAGGCTGAGACCGACGATATTCGTGAAACCCCGGCCCTGAACATGGTGGGAAGACTCCTTGAAAAAGGAACCAGGGTACAGGCCCACGATCCCAAGGCGATGGATAATTTCTCCCGGGAGTTCGACGAGGTTCTCTACTGCGCTTCCGAGTTCGATGCCGCCAAAGGGGCGGACGCCCTTGTCATAATGACGGAGTGGAACATCTACCGCAACATCGATACCGACCGGCTCAGGAAGCTGATGAGGGGACGCATAATCCTGGATACCCGCAATGTACTGGATGCAGAACGGGTCAAGGAGGCGGGCTTCCTCTACCAGGGAGTCGGCCGGGGATGATTATAAAGACGGTCTCCTACCCCCGGGCTGCGCTTATAGGGAATCCTTCCGACGGATACTACGGCAAAACCATTGCCTTTACCTTTGCCGACTTCCAGGCAGACATCACCCTCTACCAGAGTCCGGAACTGGAGATCCTTCCCGGCCGGAGGGACACCACCAAGTTTGCCGGCCTGAAGGATCTGGCGGAGGATGTGGCCCATTACGGATACTACGGCGGAGTACGCCTCCTCAAAGCGACCATAAAACGCTTTTACGACTACTGCACCGAACAGGGGATCGATCTTGATGAGCGGAATTTTACCATTCGCTATCACTCTTCCATTCCCCTTCATCTTGGACTTGCGGGTTCCTCTGCGATAATCACCGCCTGCATGCGGGCCCTGATGAACTATTATTCCGTTTCCATTCCCGATCATACCCTTCCGAATCTTGTCCTGTCGGTGGAACGGCAGGAACTGGGCATAGGCGGCGGGCTGCAGGACCGGGTTGCCCAGGCCTATCAGGGAATTGTCTACATGGATTTTGACCGGGGGCTGATGGAGAGCAGGGGCTACGGAGGCTATGAACGCCTGGAACCGGGAAAAATGCCCAGGCTTTTTATCGCCTACAAGCCTGAACTCAGCGAAGGAAGCGAAGTGGTCCACAATGATCTGCGCTACCGCTTCGACAACGGAGAGGAAAAGGTCCTGAAGGCCATGGTACAGTTCGGCGAATACGCCCGGCAGGTACGGGAGATGTTCATCAGCGGAGATTATTCCGATCTCGGCAGGATCATGAACGCCAACTTCGATCTGCGCCGCAGTATCTGCGCCATAAGCAGGGAGAACGAGGCCATGGTGGAGGCCGCCAGAAGCACCGGTGCCTCGGCAAAGTTTACCGGCTCCGGAGGAGCGATTATCGGAACCTATGCCGATGAGGCCCAGTATACGGCGGTAAAAGAGGCCATGCGCGCAATCGGGGCAATCGCCATAAAACCGGAAATCCGCTAAGCAGGAGTTGGACGGCCATGGTCAGAAAAGCAGTTATTCCCGCGGCGGGCTACGGAACCCGCTTTTTGCCGGCGACAAAATCGCAGCCCAAGGAGATGCTCCCGGTTGTCGATACCCCCACCATCCAGTATGTGGTCAACGAAGCGGTGGAATCGGGAATCAAGGATATCCTCCTGATAATCGGCCGGGGAAAACGGGCCATCGAGGAGCATTTTGCCCGGAACTATGAGCTCGAAGAGCTTCTGAAGGCCAAGGGTAAGGAAGAGGAACTCAGGCTGATCCAGGCTGTACCCGGGGACGTGAACATCCATTTTGTCTGGCAGCATGAACAGAACGGACTGGGAGACGCCATACGCTATGCCCGGGACCACGTGGGAAACGAGCCCTTTGCGGTACTGCTGGGGGATACTGTCCTCGAGAGCAGCGAGGAGCGCCCGGTAACCCGGCAGCTGATGGATGTCTACAATCGCTATGAGGAACTTGTCGTCGCCCTGGAGGAGGTTCCGAGGGAGCGGGTCAGCAGGTACGGCGTAATCGACGGAAAGGAGATCGGCTCAGGAGTCTATCTGGTGGAAGACATGGTGGAAAAACCCTCTCCCGCCGAAACTCCGTCAAATCTGGTGATAGCCAGCCGCTATATACTGCCGCCGGAAATTTTCCGGGCCCTTGAGAATACGAAACCCGGAAAGGGCGGCGAGATCCAGCTGACCGACGCCATGCGTATTCTGCTCGCCGACCGGGCCATGTACGGCTATCGCTTCAAGGGCCGGCGTCATGATCTGGGGGACAAGCTGGAGTTTCTCAAGACCAGCATTCTCTATGCCCTCAAGCGGGAGGATATGCGGGATCCCCTTCTTGCATGGATGAGGGATCTTGTGCAAAATTGATTACAGGTAAATAATTATGGGTACCTCTAAAAACTACTCTTTTCCCCATATCCTGTGTCGTCAAGATCTCCCGCGGTCCTCAACTCTTGTTACCACAAGAGTCTGCGGGCGCTACAAAATCTTTCCTCCTTGACTATGGTAAAAATACCACGTTTTTAGAGATGCCCTATAGTAAAAAAGGTGGCAAGCATGAAAGCGATTATACTCTCCGGCGGGACGGCAACCCGGCTGTTTCCGTCGACCCTAGCAATCTCCAAGCAGATTCTGCCGGTCTACGACAAACCCATGATCTATTACCCCCTGTCGACGCTGATGCTGGCAGGTATCCGGGAGGTACTGATCATCTCCACTCCCCGGGACATTGGCCCCTTTGAAGAGCTGCTGGGAGACGGGAAAGCCCTGGGGATGTCCTTCTCCTACGCGGTGCAGGAGAAACCCCGGGGGCTGGCGGACGCATTTATCGTGGGTCAGGATTTTATCGGCGGCGACCGGGTCGCCATGATCCTTGGAGACAACATGTTCTACGGTCAGGGATTCAGCGCCATGCTTAAAAAAGCCGCAGAGCGCGAGGAGGGGGCCACGATCTTCGGCTACCCGGTAAAGGACCCCCGGGCCTACGGCGTGGTGGAGTTCGACACAGAGGGCAATGTGCTCTCCATTGAGGAGAAACCAGAGCAGCCGAAATCCCGCTATGCCGTTCCGGGCCTCTATTTTTACGACAATGACGTGGTGGAAATCGCGAAGAAAACGCAACCCTCCGCCCGGGGGGAGATCGAGATCACCAGCGTGAATAACGAATACCTGCGGCGGGGAAAACTGAAGGTGGAACTTTTCGGACGCGGTTTTGCCTGGCTCGATACCGGGAACCCCGCGGACCTTCTGAACGCGGCCAACTTTATCGAGACCGTGCAGACCCGGCAGGGTATGTACGTTGCCTGCATCGAGGAGATCGCCTTTAACAACGGCTGGATAGATAAAGAAGGCCTCCTCAAACAGGCTGAAGCCCTGGGCAAAACCGACTATGCCGGATATCTGCGTTCCCTTGTCCGGGAGTGACACTGTATGCCCTTCAGTTTTTTTTCCGGAGAGCTTCCCGGACTTATAATAATAGAACCCCGGGTTTTCCCGGATGACCGGGGCTTTTTTCTGGAAACCTTCAAGGAGTCTGATTTTACCCCGGCAGGGATTTCCGGCCCCTTTGTTCAGGACAACCACTCCCGCTCATCCCGCGGTGTCCTGAGGGGTCTTCATTTTCAGAAAGAACCCCACGCCCAGGGGAAACTTGTGCGGGTAAGCCGCGGCGTGGCCTGGGATGTTGCGGTGGATTTGCGAAATAGCTCCCCTGCGTATGGAAAGTGGACTGCCCTGGAGCTCTCGGAAGATAATCAGCGCATGGTCTATATTCCCCCCGGTTTCGCCCACGGTTTTCTTGCCCTGGAGGACGATACCGAGCTTCAGTACAAATGCACCGCCGAATACAAGGGCGACGCCGATGCCGGCGTCCGCTGGGACGATCCGGATATCGCGATAGACTGGCCCTTTACCGACGTAATCGTGTCTGAAAAGGACATGAGCCTGCCGTATCTGAAGGACCTTGCGTGATCTGGATAATCGGCAACCAGGGTATGCTGGGAAAGGAGCTCTCCCGCTATTTTGATGAAGCCGGCCTTCCACACGTCGGGAGTGACCGGGAGGTCAGCATTCTCGAACCATCAGCCCTGCGGAACTTTACGAAGAAGCATAGACCTGACTGGATCGTCAACTGCTCGGCCTATACCGCGGTGGACAAGGCGGAGGAGGAAGAGTCTTCAGCCTTCGCGCTGAACCGGGACGGCCCTGCATATATTGCCGAAGCTGCCGCAGATCATAACATCCCGCTTATCCACATATCCACAGACTACGTTTTTGACGGCAGCTCTGCCGAACCCCTGGCTGAAGACGCTGCCACAGGTCCGCAGAGCGTCTACGGAAGAAGCAAGCTGGCGGGAGAAGAGGCGGTCCGGAAGATAACGGAACGGCACTTTATTATCCGCACCGCCTGGCTCTACGGGGAATTCGGCAGTAACTTTGTCTACACCATGCTGAAACTGATGGAGAGTCGGGACAGCATCAAGGTGGTGAATGATCAGAAAGGCTCTCCCACCTGGGCGCGGGAACTCGCCCTGCTTATCTCTGTAATTATCGGCTCAGGAAGTACAGCATATGGCACCTACCACTTTTCCGGCGAGGGAGAGTGCAGCTGGTACGGCTTTGCCCGGGAGATTTACCGCCTGGGCAGGGAAAAAGGTGTACTTACCTCGGAATGCGAAATAAACCCCTGCCCGTCTTCGGAGTTTCCCACTCCCGCCAGACGGCCCCGCTATTCCCTGCTTTGCAAGGAGAAAGTCAAGCGAGAATTTGGCCTTGAGATACCGGACTGGAAAGACTCATTGGCCGAGTTCTTTTCCTCTGCGGATATTCCGCTGAATGCGGTATGAAAAGCAGAGATCTAAGGATGGATACAATCGAAGATTCCATATGGGGAGTAAAAATAGTATGAGATCATTGAAAAGTGTACTGGTTACCGGCGGGGCGGGTTTTATCGGGGTCAATTTTATCCGCTATCTCTTTGAGAAGGCTGGTTTTACCGGCAGACTCGTTAATCTTGACATGCTGACCTACGCGGGAAACCCTGCGAGTCTTGCGGATTTCGAAGAGAAGTATCCTGAACGCTACATTTTTGTCCGGGGCGACATCCGGGATCGAAAGACGGTGGAGCGGATTTTTACCGAGCATGCAATTGATACGGTGGTCCACTTTGCCGCCGAAAGCCACGTGGACCGCTCGATCCTGGGTCCTGAGGCCTTCATAAGCACTAACGTTATGGGTACCTTTACCCTGCTGGAGGCTGCCCGGAACTCCTGGAACGGCAGCCATGAGGTGCTGTTCCATCACGTCAGCACCGATGAGGTCTACGGCTCTCTGGGAGAGGAAGGCTACTTTACCGAGACTACCCCCTACGACCCCCGGAGTCCCTATTCGGCGAGCAAGGCGGGGAGCGATCATCTCGTGCAGGCCTATCATCATACCTACGGACTGCCGGTAACCCTGTCAAACTGTTCCAATAATTACGGACCCTACCAGTTTCCGGAGAAACTGATTCCCCTGATGATCATGAACATGCTGGAAGGAAAAGCCCTGCCGGTGTACGGGGACGGAAAAAACATCCGGGACTGGCTCTATGTGGAAGACCATGCCTCGGCTGTCTGGCAGGTCATCCGGGATGCCCCTGCGGGAGAGAGCTACAACGTGGGGGGCGAGAACGAGTGGGAAAACATTACCCTTCTTAATCGCCTGATAGAAATAGTGGCGGCAAAAAGCGGAAAAGACCCGGAAAGAATCCGGCAGACCATTACCTATGTAAAAGACCGGCCCGGCCACGACCGCCGCTACGCCATTGATTGCGAAAAAATCAAGCGGGACCTGGGCTGGAAACAGTCGGTCAGCTTTGAAGAGGGATTGTCCCGTACTGTCGACTGGTATTTGAACAATCCGGAATGGACCGAATCCATACGAAGCGGCGAGTACCAGGACTGGATAGCAAAGAATTACGGCAGCCGTTAGAATAAGCATGCGATTTATCGGAATTTTTCTTCTCTTCTCATGTCTGGTGTTTACTGCCTCCGCGGAGGACGATCAGCTTGATCTCATTCTTTCGAATATCAGCGGCGAATCAGGCGTTCTGCGTCCGCTTGATCTTGAAATTCTTACCAGGATGCTGGAATATGCCGATAAACAGGGAAAGACGATTTTTGAGCTTCTGAATGAATCGTTCCTCTATCTGCAGGACCGGGGTCTTCGGATCCGACTGGACGGTGATGATCTGCGGGACCTTAACAGCCGCTTTGAGCTTGGGGGAAGGCGGGTAAATACGCTGCTGCCGGTGGAGAAGATCGATCATATCGAGATAGGGTCTGTTCTTCAGAAAAATCAGGCGGCCATGGAGGTTTTTCTCTTTGAAAAACACTCCGATTTTCTTGAGCTGGGGGATTTTTACCTTTCCGAGCACTTCGGTTTTACGGGCCTTGAAGAAGGCTGGTACCGCGGAGGCTTCGGCGTCAAGGTCAGGTACCTGTTCATGTCCCTGGAGCTCGAGGCACTGAACCTCTACGAAGAACGGAAGATCGCCATCTGGGTACAGGGATTTCCCCGGCCCAAACGCTGGCGGATAGATCCCATCAGGGAACGGAGAGATTTTTCTGAGTAAGTATAATCAAAAGGACATTCAATGCTCTTTTCTCTAGCCTTCCGCAATGTGATACGCAATATAAGGCGCCTGGGACCGATGATCTTCAGTCTGGTCCTTATTTTCTGCCTGCTGGTTATCGGAAACGCGGTACTCAACACAACGGTGGAATCCCTGTATCGGGTCTATGCCCGGAACATTACGGGGGATTTTACCGTTGGTCCCGTGGCGGAGGACAACTTTACCGTCTTCGGCTCCGACCAGCTCCTGGTGGGACAGTACCTTATTCCCCCGACGCTGATCGATTTTCCCGAAATGCAGGAACTCGTCGCCTCCTGGCCGGAAATCAGGGCCACCGCCGGCTTGATAACTTCCGGAGCACGGATACAGTTTGAGGGCAGTTCCCAGGATTCCACCGTTTTCGGGGTTGATTTTACCGATTACCCTGAGCTTGTACCCGGCCTGCGTCTGGAGGAGGGATCCTTTCCCGAAGCGGGCAAACCGGGTATCGTGCTGCAGAAACAGAGCGCCCTCGGCAGAATGGAAGAGATCGTCGGTAAAAGCGTTCTTCTGGCCTCCGGGCTGGGAAGGAGCTTTACCCTGCGGGAGGTCCCCGTTACCGGGCTCATGAGCTACCCCGTGCGGGACTCCATGCTGGACAGCGTGGTCCTGGTGGATTCCAATACCGCCCGGGCCCTGAACGGATACCTCTACAGCTCCGTGGATACGGAGGATTTTTCCCGGGAGGATCAGTCGGCCCTGGCCTCCGACCTCGACAGCCTTTTCGGCGGGGGCGGCGATGACGCCTTTTTTGGAGAGCAGACGGAAAGCCCGGTCGATGAAGGGGATTCCGGGGCCATCGATCCCGCGGCTCTGCTGGCCGGTGATGCCGCTGAACAGCCGGAGACTTCAGTGCCTGTCGATATTCCCGGCGTATCGGAGTCAAAAGACGACGGAGCCTGGAACTTTCTGCTTGTCTCTCTGTATAAGCCCGGAGATGCAAAAGCGGTAATGTCCCGGCTGAGCGGCGAGGGATTCAACCCGGACAGGGGATATCTGGTACGGGACTGGAGCAAAAGCGTCGGCGGAACCGCCCTGCTGGCTCAGTTTCTCCAGCTCATGCTGAATATAGGCCTCATGTTCGTCTCCCTGGGGGCGGTAATCATTACCACCAACGCCCTGTTGCTTTCGGTGCTGGAACGGACCGGAGAAATCGGCACCCTGCGGGCCATGGGAGCCAGCCGGCCGCGTATATCCGTGATGATCTTTATCGAGACCCTGGTGGTTGTTTTCGGGAGCGCCCTGGTCGGCATAGCCCTGGGACGAATAGCTGTCGAACTGCTGAATGCCCTGGGGATCGTGGTGGACAATCCCTATATCCGGATACTCTTCGGCGGAGATCCTGTCCGCGGCAATGTTACCCCGGGTCTCGTGGGCGGTCACCTGTTCGTTGCCCTGGTCCTGACCCTGCTGTCGATGATCTATCCTCTGAAACGTGCCCTGAGCATAGATCCGGTGGAGGCGATGTCGAAATGAAGGGACTTATTTTTGCCGCCTGGCGTAATTTTACCCGTAATCTCAAACGCTACCGGGTCCTGCTGATCGCGCTGGTTCTGATTACCGCTGTTCTGCTTGTTTTAATGGGTGTGGTACTGGGCCTGAGGGACGGACTCTACCAGAAGGCCAGCCGCTATTTTTCCGGCAACATCGTTGTGCTGGGCTACATCGGCGACGGGGATTCGGTTATCGAAGAGCCTGAAAAGGTGGTGGAAGCGGTCCATGCCCTCGAGGAGCGGGGCTTTTCCCTTAAGACCTACTCCCGGCGAAGCAGTTATTATGACAGGAAGAACATAGAACTTTTCTTTTCCGGGTACTATATTAATCAGCGTCGTATGGTTGGTGTTGAGTGGGAACTTGAAGCGCCTGTTCTCAGGGGATTTGACTTTTTCTCCGGCGGTGTACCTGCCGTTGAAGATGAGTCGGCGATACTGATATCCACCGCCACTGCGGAGAAGCTGAACATCGACGTGGGTGACGAGCTGCTGGTTTCCATAGAGAGCGACCGGGGCCGGACCAACACGGCGGAACTGATTGTCTCCGGAATCTTTTCAGAATCCTCCTTTTTCGGCTACCAGATATATGTGCACCGAAAGACCCTTAACCGACTTCGGGAGGTTCCGGCGGACGAGATAAACGAGATCGGGGTCTATCTTGAAGATCCCCTCAGGACCGAGGATTCCGCAGCCCGGGCCCTTGTGGGGGAGCTTGAAAAATCCCTCCCCACCTTCGGGGTAATAAAAACCCGGGATGAATACAGCGATCAGTCCCGTAAGGATCACGGTCAGAGAAGCTACGGCGTTGTGAGCGTCGGGGCTCAGCTTGCGGAGATCGATGACCTTCTGAACGCCATGACCATGATCGCCGGTCTTGTCATTCTCATGTTTTTATGTATTGTTGTGGTGGGGGTGGGAAACACCTTTTCCATGATTGTCTGGGAACGGACCAGGGAAATCGGAACCCTGCGGGCCCTGGGAATGCAGCGTGAGCGGGCTGTGCTGACCTTTCTTGCGGAAGCGGGTTTTCTGGGACTTGGCAGCGTCCTGCTCGGTCTTCTTCTGGGGACCGCCGTACTTGAGCTTGTGCATCAGGTCTTGCGATTTCCTGCAAATCTTGTAACTACCCTTTTTCTCACCCGGGGACGGCTGGAATGGCTGATGCCTCCCTGGGCGGTGGCGTCGATTTCCCTGCTCGTTATCGGGGCCTGTGTTCTCGGAAGCCTGCGGGCGGCCCTGAAGGCAGGTCAGATGAGCCCCGTCGAAGCCCTGAGTCACCAGAAATAGCAGCAGAATGGAGTACTTGTATGAGTATAATGAATAGAAACAGAATCGGATTAATCCTGGTAGCGGGCATATTCTTTCTCGGAGGAGCTTTCCAGGTCTTTGGAAACTCCTTCAGCCTGGAAGAGAGCCGCCGGATCCTCAGCATGGTGGACGCCCTTGTCAGCTACGAGGAGTACGATTTTTCCGGAGAATACACGATCATCGACGATAAACCCGGCCAGGGGACAAGCCGCACAAAAACGACGATTTTCAGGCGTGACCGGCAGAATACCTACACCATCATCGTAATGGAACCGGACAGCGACAAGGGAAAGGGCTACCTCCGGCAGGGCGACATGCTCTGGCTCTACGACCCGGTTCCCCGCAGGTTTACCGTAACCAGCGCAAGGGACCGGTTTCAGAACAGCAACGCCCGGAATTCGGACTTTACCAAATCAACCCTTGCACAGGACTACCGTATTATCGCCCACAGTACCGAGAAACTCGGTGCCTACCATACGGATGTGTACGACCTTGAAGCCCTGACGGATGAAGTGAGCTACCCGAAGATGAAGATCTGGATTGACCAGGACAATCTTGTACGGAAGACGGAAGACTACAGCCTTTCCGGCCGGCACATGCGGACCACCGCCATTCTGGATTATACCCGCATACGGGACAGATATGTTCCCGTCCGTATCGTAATTCAGGATGAGCTGCGGGGACGGGAGGTCAACGGGCAGTTCAAGAATTACCGGACCCTTATCTCCGTGGCGAAACCTTCCTTCCAGGAGCTTCCTGATATGGTCTTTACCAAGGCCTACATCGAACGGGTCAGTAACTGATCCGTGGGACGGCGCATTGTAACCTTAGGCCTTATTGTTGTTGGAGTCTGTTTTTTTTCCGCCCCCCTCCTGTATTCCCAGCAGAATGACCAGGAGCAGGAGAGCGTAAATATCGATGACCTCTTCGATATGGACCCCGAAGAGGTGTGGGACCCTGACGAGAATGCCCCAAAAGAGGAAGAGCCGGCAGGGATAGACCTTGAAGAGCTGACCACCGCTCCTCCGGATATACGGGGAGTCGTCAATGCCGGTGTCGGTCTCGGTATAGGACTGATCGAATGGCCCGGGAGCAATGAGGCCGACGGTCGGAGTACCCAGGAACTGACCCGCTTTTCCGGATTTTATTCCACAACCTCGGCCATAACCGTGGATGCCAGGCCGGAACCTCATCTAAGGTTTCACGGCAGCCTGGAAACCTCCCTTGATGCCGATACCCTGGAGTTCAAGAATCCCTATATCAGCGAACTGTTTATTGATTATACCCTGAACAATACCTTTTTCTTCCGGGTCGGAAAGCAGGAGCTTACCTGGGGGCAGGCCCTTCTGCTGGAGAATCCCGCCGACCTTGTATATCGTCTGGACGAAGGCGTGGGCGTACGGGGATCTGCTCCCGTGGGTCCGGGAACCGCGGAAGCTGTGGTCTACAGCAAGGCCAGATGGATCAGCGAGGATTTTGACAATACCGATCCCCGGGCCTTCGCGTACGCCGGTCAGTGGGCCATGAGCAGAGGTTCGTTTTTTCTGGGTTTCTCCGGGCATTACAAGATGAAGGATGATGAAGAAGGCGATCTGGCTACTGCGGCCTCCCTCTCTTTCGGTCTTGGACCCTTTGCCGTGGCCGGCGACTTTGTACAGCACTGGAAAACGCCGGAAGAGCTAGAGCCCGCTGACTGCTGGGATGCTCTGGGACAGATCATCTGGCAGAGTCCGAATCAGAGCTGGACTATTCTGGGAGAGTACTGGTTCGACTCCGAGATTATTGATTACAGCGGGCATTATGCCGGCCTGGGAATAAAACCGCCGAAGATATTCGGCAACAAGTGGCAGCCAGGTTTTACCTGGAAGCATGCCTTTCAGGACGAGTCGGGAGAAGTGGTGCTTGCCATGAGCGGAAAAGTCGCCCCCAACCTGCGGCTGACCCTGGGCGTTCCGGTTATCTACGGAGCGCCGGGTTCGTATTACCGGGAGGAGCTTGTCGAGCAGGTGGAAGAGGACGAGGTCCCCCTGGAATCCGATGATGCCCGTATTCCGGTGGATAATGTGGTGAGTTTTCTGATCTCGTTGAGTTTCAGTTATTCATTCTAAAAAGGGTGTAATTCATGAATAATCCCGAGAATCAGGTAAAGGAAAAGAGTAAAAACGCAGCCCCGGCCACGGAGCTGAGCAGCGTCTGGAAGATATACCACCTGGGAAAGACCGAGGTTCCCGCCATAAAGGGGGTGGACCTCAGTATAAAAGAGGGTGATTTTGCAACCATCGCCGGGCCCAGCGGCAGCGGAAAATCGACGCTGCTGAACCTTATCGGCTGCATCGACGTACCCAGCCGCGGGGAGGTAAAGGTCGTTGGACACGATACCTCCTCCTTGAGCGACAGCGAGATAACACGGCTCCGTCACAGGGCCATCGGTTTTATTTTTCAGTCCTTTAACCTGATGCCGGTGCTGAACATCTACGAGAACGTGGAGTTTCCCCTGCTGCTGGGGCCCAAACCCCCGCCCAAAGCGGAACGCCGGGAATACGCGGACTACCTTATTGAGCAGGTGGGGCTTACGGAGTGGCGTAAACACCGGCCCAACGAGCTCTCCGGCGGCCAGAGGCAGCGGGTGGCAATCGCCCGAGCCCTGGTTACAAAACCCTCCATAGTCCTGGCGGATGAACCCACGGCAAACCTGGATTCGAAGACCGGTACAGCCATTATCGAGCTTATGAAAAGCATAAACGCCGAGCTGTCCACAACCTTCATATTCTCGACCCACGACCCTACAATCGTGGATATAGCAGACCATGTCATACGCCTGCACGACGGCGAGGTTACCGAAGAACTGCGGCGGTAAGCGGAGTTTTATTGCCGAGGCGCTGAGGGTGCGGAGAGGAAACTACTGGGGCTATTTAGTAGTTCTCTCGGAATAAATTCAGGTATATTTGAAATCAGGAAATGATTCTTCGGGTTGTATAAGGAATGAACAATTCGAGGAGTTTTAGGTGGGAGATCCGGCAATGACCATTGGTCCTGAAGAACTGCAGAAAATCGGCGATTATGTGCGGCTGCATCTGGCTGAATGGATGGGGAACGTCCGCAGCGAACGGGACACTGGCCTTATGGAACGGTCGATCAGGATCGAAGAGGAACTGAAAGCCCAGCGACAGATCATGGAAACCCGCTTTGAGGCCATGGACAGGCGTTTTGAATCCATGGACGCTCGTTTTGAAGCCATACAGAAGCAGATGGACGTACGCTTCACCAGCATGCAGTGGATGATGGGGTTGGGCTTTACCCTGACGGCGGCCCTTATGGGGGTGTTCAACTTTTTCTGACGTGGTGTTGGAACAAAGATGGGGATGATGGGAAGGATAGAGAAGAATTCTTTTTCCACAGAGGCTCCGAGGGCTCGGAGAGGAGAACCACAGAGTGGACTCTGAAGGGTTTTGGAACAAAGATAGACAAGATAGAAAGGATCTTCTGGTAAAAGGTTTCGGGTATGCTGGATATGAAGATTAAATATTTTTCTGATACAGACACGGCGCTTGTTAGTTTTCTTCCAATGTAATCGAAGAAACAAGAGAGATAAGTGAAAGCATATATATTGATGCAGATGGGAATTTGGTGAACATGACCATTGAACATGCCAAGCATTCGGGAATTCTAAAATCAATCAGTTATGAAGAGATCGATTCGAAAATAGCATAGGATACCAGCGTTTTGAAACAAAGATAGAGAGGATGGAAAGGACTCTATACTAACTGTTGTATCCTGTGAAAAACGCTGTGCCCTTTGTGCATCCGTGGCTAATTCTTCCGATTATGTGAATCTTTGTTCCATAAAAAATGAAAGGAAAACATAACCATATATGAAATCACCATTTGGACATATTGGGGCGGTTATTAATCTCTTAGAGCCGCGAGAAAAGCGAAGCCTGATGTTTGTATTTGCAGGTGCTGTCTTCATGTCGATGATACAGATTATCGGCGTAGGCAGTATTATGCCCTTTATTTCAGTTGCCGCGAACCCGGATATTATTCACAACAACGAATACTTGAGCTGGGCTTACAATTTTTTCAGATTTAGTAATGAAACCTCGTTTCTCATTGTCTTGGGAGTTGGTGTCTTAATCTTTATGTTGCTGACTAACGTCAGCAAAGCATTTTACCACTATATTAAGGTGCGTTTTACAAATATGCGCCGTCATACACTTGCTCTTAAGCTTATGAAGGGATATCTGAGTCAACGGTATCCGTATTTTCTACAGAGGAACAGTTACGATTTTATTCGAAACATTACTGCTGAAATTGCTCAAATGATCCAGGGGACCTTGATTCAGTTCGTGGAACTTATTTCCATGGCTATTCAGGTGTTAATGCTCACGTTGTTTCTGTTTGTCGTAAACCCTGGTGGTACAGCCATAATGTTTGGCGCTATCGTATTTGTATATGGGCTTATCTATCTCGGTGTTCGCAAGCTGGTAAAAAGGCTGGGAGTCGAGCGTTTTGAAATGAGCGTAGCCCTGTCAAGGATTGTGAGCGAAGCCTTCTGGGGGATCAAAGAGGTAAAAATACTTGGTGTAGAAAATGTTTTTTTGAATGAATTTTCTCCTCCCTCCAGAAAACTTGCCTGGAGTGTTTCAAAGAACGAAGTAATAAGCGATGTTCCCAAGTTTACACTGGAAGCAATTGCATTCTCCGCGATAATGATATTTGTACTGGTTACAATGGTCAAATCTGGAGATTTCTCCGATATAGCAGCGACTGTTTCGTTGTATGCATATGCAGGGTACCGATTGATCCCAGCCGTACAGGGATTGTTCAAAGCTCTGACGAAACTACGCTATGGAGTCGGTACCGCCGATAAAATCCTGAATGAGTTTAATGATATAAAAGAAGGAGAAATTCTTCCAACAGGTTTGATTAAAGAACTGCCTTTTTCACAGGATTTACGCTTAGATAACCTGGAGTTTACATACCCTGAGGCGGATAAGCCTGTATTACGGCAGATTAACCTGACAATATCCAAAAATACCCTGGTTGGGTTCGCCGGTAAAACCGGTTCGGGAAAGACGACACTTATAGATATTATTCTCGGGCTGCATAGACCCGGGAAAGGCCGTCTGCTCGTTGATAATACAGAAATAAATGAAGATAATCTTCGTAACTGGCAAAAAAATCTGGGTTACGTACCGCAGACAATATACCTGAGCAACGACAGCATAGCCTCGAATATTGCGTTTGGAATCCGTCGTAATGAAATTGACATGGAGGCGGTAAAACGCGCGGCTCATATGGCACAGCTTGACGATTTTATTGAGACTGAACTTGCGCAGGGATATGACACGGAAATAGGTGAGCGGGGCGTTCGCTTAAGCGGCGGTCAGCGGCAGAGGGTTGGAATCGCACGCGCACTGTACCGTAATCCGGATGTGCTGATCCTTGATGAAGCAACCAGTGCCCTGGATGTGCATACAGAAGAAGCTGTTATGGAGGCTATAGATTTACTGATGGGGACCAAAACAATTATTATGATAGCCCATCGACTGAGTACCCTGGAAAAGTGCAATACCATATATTTACTGGATCAAGGTAATATAATCGATGCCGGGACACATGCCGAGCTGATTCAGCGAAATCCATATTTTTCTAAGTGATTATTGCTTAATTGAAGAGTATCACCGTACCAATATTTTCTCTTAGATATAAATGAATAAGACCTATGCGTAATAATTATTCTCTATTTAGTGAGATAGATTATTAATTGTCATATAAATTACTAAATCGAACGTTGTTCAAAAGTACTATGCACTACTGAATCCAGGAGGGTTTATGAAAATATTTTGTCCATCAATTCGACCTCAATATTATGAAGAATTAGCACAATCTGTAAAACCATTTGAAACAGAGTATATCAATGGAAATGGTTTTTCTTCATTTGCGGCGCTATGCAACAAAATATTTAGAGAAAATGATCAAAGTTTTTTCATTATTGCTAATGATAAAGCAAGGCCTAATCCAGACAACATCGATAAAATGCTAAACTTGCATAAGGATGGATTTGGATTTGTTGCACTATACAGAATGGGTTTTTTCTTGGTAGATAAAATAGTTCTTTCTAAGGTAGGATTGCTAGATGAAAGATTTTCTGACGGCGGTTATGAGGATAATGATTATTATATCAGATTAAAAAAAAATAATATAGGTTCCTATATAAATGAGGAAATAAATTATTTATTGAATGTAACAACTTTATGGAAACATAAAAAAAGTGCCGAGTTCTTTAGTCGCAAGTATAAAATTGATCATCGTAATAAAAAAATAATTGTAAAAATATCTGATGAAGAAAAAAATACAGTTGAATGTTTTGATCGAGGAAAATTAAAAAATTGGGAAGAAAGTTTTCTTTGTACAATTCCACTAGTTACTTATAAAGCGCATTTTGAGGTAGTTTTAAAAGAATATGATATAGTTAATGAAAGAAAAATAAAAAAAGTATTTAGTTGGTGGAAATAAATTACACTATAAATAAGGTTCCATAAAAAATAAATACTCTTAGAATAGTTAGTTTGTTAGGATTTCTCTTGATAAAGTGCACAAAATGTGTACAGAAATAGTATTCATCTGACAGTTGTCGCTAAATAAATATCTCTATGCTACTGAAATTGGTGTTTTTTTCTCCGATCCAGTCCAAGAACGTTCGCAGTTTAGATAACTAAAATAAGCTAACATTTCCTCTGATTGGGTTAAGCAACCAAACCAAACCAATCCTTAAAGAGAGTTAACAGTGCCAAAGATTACTACAATCTTCTATCTCAGTTCATAGGAGACTCTGCCCCTCCTTTTGAGATGCTGAAATGGATAATAGTAGAGTATCTGATGCTGTTCAAAGTAAAAATGCTCAGTATATATCGGGTCTGAATCTAAAAATGATGACTTCAGTGTATGAAATTTTAAATAGAAAATTCCCGAAAATGATTATAGAATAGAAATATCCGAAGGGCGTGATTGCGAAATAAGTCAGGCTCAACGGAGCAATCAGAAGGTGAAGAACCGCCTGAATCTTTCTAACGACGGCGCTGGATTGCAAGAATGTCGGGTTTGAAGAAATCGGGAACCGGATCTACCGAATTTTCTTCCGAGAAAACTTGCTAAGGTGTGCAGATATGAAAGAGCTGATGGTCTACAATATCGTAACCTATAAGGAAGCGCTATAATTGTAAGGGATGTGCTTGGTTAATAGTCCGTGATGTCTTTGTTTGTACAAGAATTGTTATTCGCTTTACCGTAGTATGTATTTGTCATCAATTTCAAATAGAAAAGAAACTTCAATTAACAGATAAACTGGGGATCTGAGTATTACAGGTTATTTTAGTCCTCTTTTATTGAATTGTAGATTATTTCTGAATTTTATTTTGGAAAACCGAAAAGGAAACTTCAATTGAAAATATTATTTGTTGCTATGACTAATAGTATTCATACGGCACGTTGGATTGAACAACTAAGAGGAACATCACTTTGTGTGCATGTTTTTCCTTCAATAAATACAGATAGAATACACCCATTACTAAAAAGGAAAAATGTTATTTTTCATATTCCTTGGCAGATTAAATATCGTAAAAATAATTTATTTAGAAAATTATTTTTACGGATATATTATCATTTTTATGGAAAAACAAATCGATTTTATGTCGAAGATCAATTAAGAAAAGTAATACTAAAAATTAAACCGGATATCATCCACAGTCTTGAAACACAACATAGTGGGTATCTTGTAAATGCTGTAAAATCTAATTGGTATGGTCATTTTAGGTTTCCTAAATGGATCCATACGAATTGGGGAAGTGATATATATCTTTTCGGAAGACTCACTGATCACGTACAATCTATACGCCATGTATTAGCTAATTGCGATTATTATTCATCTGAAAGTTACCGAGATAATACTCTCGCGAGACAGTACGGATTTAGTGGACATGTTTTTGCTCCTTTTCCTAATACAGGAGGATTCCATCTATATAATTTGCTAGAGTGCAGATCCAGGGTAAAAACTAGTGAAAGAAAGGAAATAATGGTGAAAGGGTATCAGGGGTGGGCTGGACGAGCGCTGTTCGCATTAGCCGCACTAAAGATGATATCTGAGCACCTAAGTGGATACACTATAAATATTTTTAGTAATCCTGATGGATATGATATAAAAATCGCGGCTGAATTATTTGAACATGATACTGGAATTAAGGTTAATGTGTTACCTTATATTAATAATTATAATGAAATGTTAAGTCTCTATTCGCGGGCAAGAATATATATAGGGTTAAGCATTAGCGATGCAATTAGTACTTCTTTATTAGAATCAATGGTAATGGGAACCTTTCCAATACAGTCTGATACATCTACTGCAAACGAATGGATAAATAATGGTGTAACAGGTTTCATCGTTCCCCCCGAAGATTTAATTAAGATATCAAATAAAGTTAGAGTAGCTATATTTAACGACTCGTTAGTAGATAACGCTGCAGAAAAAAATTTAGTAATTGCAAAAAATCGTTTAAACTATGACCTTGTTCGAAGAAAAACATTGGGAATTTATGATAAAATAAAAGCAGATATTGGAAAGGAAAGCTATGATGTTTAATCAAAATACTTTAATGATAACCGGTGGAACCGGTTCTTTTGGAAATGCTGTTTTAAAGCGTTTCTTGGATTCAAATATTAAAGAAATTCGTATTCTCTCTCGCGATGAAAAAAAACAGGATGATATGCGAAAGAAGTACGACAATGACAAGTTAAGGTTTTATATTGGAGATGTAAGAGATTATAATTCAATCAAAGATGCATTTATTGGTGTGGATTATGTTTTTCATGCTGCAGCGTTAAAACAGGTTCCCTCCTGCGAGTTTTTTCCAATCGAAGCGGTGAAAACAAATATCATTGGAAGTGACAATGTTATTACTGCGTGTATGGCCGCGGGGGTAAAACGTGCGGTGTTTTTAAGTACAGACAAGGCGGCATATCCTATCAATGCGATGGGTATGAGTAAGGCATTGATGGAAAAGAATGTAATTGCACGAAGTCGAAGTATTGATCCTAAAAATGGCCCGATATTATGCATTACCCGATATGGAAATGTTATGGCGTCCCGTGGTTCGGTTATACCATTGTTTTCTAAACAGATAGAGAATAAAAAACCTGTTACCATAACAGATCCTTCAATGACCAGGTTTTTAATGTCCCTGGATGATGCTGTTGATCTGGTATTATATGCATACAAACATGGAAAATCCGGAGATTTGTTTGTACAGAAAGCCCCCGCGTGTACTATAAATGATCTTGCTGATGCGATAATGGCATATAAAGATATTACTGTAGAAAAAAATATTATTGGAACCAGACATGGAGAGAAGGTGTTTGAAACGCTGGTGACAAAAGAAGAAATGGTAAGGTCTGTTGATAAAGGAGATTATTTCCGAATACTCCCTGATAATCGAGATCTGAATTATTCTCAATATTTTTCCGAAGGTGATTCAAGTGTACAGCAAATACAGGAATACACCTCGCATAACACTCACCGCTTGGACGTTCAAGGTGTGCTGAAATTGTTAAAAAAACTTGGAAACTTAGAGGAACAGGCATAGTGAGTAATCGTATTCTCGTTCTCGGCTCGTCTGGCATGGCTGGTCATGTAATAACAAAATATTTGGGACAGAAAGCTGAATTTGTAGTGTTCGATTGCGGACCCAGAAAAAAACTTACTCCCAAAACATTTTTATGCGATATTGTCAGTGACACTGAATTAGCTGGTGTATTAGATGAAACCCGCCCGGATGTAATTATTAATTGCATTGGTGTTCTGGTTAAAGAATCAGAGAATGATCATGTCTCAGCTATTACAGTAAATACTCTTCTTCCTCATCGTTTGTCTAAGATTTGTGAGAACAGGAATATAAAGTTCATTCATTTAAGCACAGATTGTGTCTTTTCCGGAACTGCAGGTCCATATAAAATAGATGATTGTAAAGACGCATTCGATTTCTACGGGAAAACAAAGAGTCTCGGAGAGATTGATTATGGAGATCATTTAACAATAAGAACTTCAATTGTCGGCCCTGAACTTGGTCATCATGGAACAGGTTTGTTGCACTGGTTTTTTACACAGAAAGGTACAATAAACGGCTATACAAGGGCGCTGTGGTCCGGGGTGACTACTCTGGAACTCGCACGAATTATCGAAATTATTGTCAAAGAAAAAATAAGTATATCCGGTATTCAACAAATATCCGTGACTGAGGGTATTTCTAAATTTGATTTGCTATCGATCGTGAATAAGAAATTTCATCGTGGGTTAAATATTGCCCCGGTAGATGAACCTAAAGTTGACAAGCGACTGATTCATAGCGCACCAGAAAATATAGAGCCAAATCCTTATAATAGACAGTTTGATGATTTATATTTATGGATGCAGGAATATAAGCAGTTATATAAGGAGTATTTTACATCCAGATGAAAGTAATGGTAATTGTCGGCACCCGACCTGAAATAATCCGTTTATCCAGAGTCATTATTCTTCTTCGAGAGACTTTTGATTGTGTTTTTGTACATACTGGCCAAAACTATTCTTATGAGCTTGGCGAGATTTTTTATAAAGATCTCGAGTTAGATCCGCCCGATTACTATTTAAACGCCGTGGGAAATACTCTTGCTGAAACATTAGGCTTGATAATATCAAAGTCTGATGAAGTTATGGAAAAAGAGGCACCTGATGCACTCCTTGTTCTAGGGGATACAAACAGTGCTTTATCCGTTATTCCGGCAAAAAGAAGGAAAATCCCTATTTTTCATTTTGAAGCCGGGAATAGATGTTTTGACCAACGCGTACCGGAAGAAATAAACAGGAGAATCGTAGACCATACAGCGGATATTAATTTGACGTATAGTGAAATCGCCAAGCAGAATTTACTTCGTGAGGGATTACCGATGGATAGAGTGTTCAATATCGGAAGTCCAATGTTCGAGGTCCTTGAATGCTATAAAGATAAGATTAACCAGGCTAAAGTGCTTGAAAAATTCGGTCTCAAACCTGATCACTATTTTGTATTAAGTGCGCATCGGGAAGAAAATGTCGACAGTAAAGACAAGCTAAATGATTTGATGTCTGCTATAGAGAGTGTTTTAGTTGATTACCCGTTTCCGATTCTTTTTTCTGTACATCCGAGGACAGAAAAGAAATTGAAAGAGCATGGCCTTATGCTGAATGACAGAATCATAGCCTCTAAACCTCTATGTTTTACAGAATATGTAGCGCTGCAAAAGCATGCATATTGTGTTTTATCTGATAGTGGAACGATAACGGAAGAATCTGCAATTCTGAATATCCCTGCTTTGAACTTGAGGGAGACACATGAGAGACATGAGGGGATGGAAAAAGCAGCTGTAACCATGACCGGCTTTGATCCGAAGTTAATTAAAATCGGCATAAACATTGCGCGACGACAAGTCGATAGAACAGAAGTTCAACTCAACAGTATTCCGGACTATGCTCAGAAGAATATTTCAGAAAAAGTAGTTAAAATAATTCTTAGCTATACCTCATATATCAATAGGAAATCGTGGCTAAAAGTGTGAATTTCGGTCAATGATCAAGCTTCCAGACAGGATATATATTCTCCAGTAAACCAGCAAACATAACAGAGGAAGATGAATGGCATCGATTGCTATAAAACCTAAAGTATCTATACTGATTCCCGTATATAACGGTTCAAATTTTCTTAAGCAGGCTATTGACAGCGCTATAGGACAGAATTACACAGAAAAGGAAATCATCGTAATCAATGATGGATCGAATGACAACGGCGCTACCAGAAAAGATGCTGAGTCATTCGTTCCCAATATTATGTACTATGAGAAGGAAAATGGCGGCGTCGCATCTGCATTAAACCTGGGAATAGAAAAATCAACCGGAGAATATATTTCGTGGCTTAGTCATGATGATTTTTATTATCCAAATAAGCTTGAAGATCAAATCTCTTACGTGACGAGTCTGGAAAACAATAAAGTTATTGTATTTTCGAATGAAGATATGGTAGATGAGAACAATATTGTTATTCGGCCCGCATTTCAACGTAAATTTGATAACTCTAAGTTTTATAGAGAATTATTAGTTAAGAAATTTATAGGAGGTTGTTCCTTGCTCATTCCCAGGAAAGCTTTTGATAGGTGTGGGGAATTTGATGAATCGCTTCGAACAGTCCAGGATTACGATATGTGGTTCAGGATGCTCAATAACGGCTATACATTTTCTTATTATCAGATAACATCTGGCGCAAAAAGGCGACACGGTGGACAGGATTCTCAACAAAAAAAAGAACTTCGCAGAAAAGAGAAAATTGTTCTGTTAAAAAGAGCTTTAACATCAATGACGGATGAAGTACTTCAAAAAAACTTTCCTAAAGGGTCCGGTGATTTCTTCACGATTGCCAGATCATTTTATAAACAGGGACTGTCTGAAGTTTATTTGTATTGTTTTGAAAGAGGTCTAAGGATAAGAACAGGTTTTAGGCAGCGATTATTGACAGTCCCCAGCTGTATATATACAAAGATATATCCTTTTTTCTATGAAAAGAGAAAAGCGATGAAAGAAATAATCAAAATCTTCTTGAAATCTGTAAGTAAGAAAAGATAACTGAATGAAAATCCTCCATTTCATTCCAAAGTTCTCTTCAATATCGCAATCCTTTATTTATGATTTGCTATTACGATTGGATAAGATAGATCATGTCGACAACACAGTTCTGACGTATAAACGTAGTCAGGAAAAAGAACGCCCGTATAAGGATGTTAAGATAATAAAATCAAATACATTAATGGAACGGTTAATGTATAAAATATTGAGAAAAATCGGCTGTAAACGTATCGTCGCACCGAACATTCGTGCCCTGAGAAGGGAACTTAATAAAAAAAATGATTATGATATATTTCATGCTCATTTTGGTAATTCCGCATATAAAGCATTCATTGCTGACGATTCTGTAGAGTTTGCCATTAAAACAGTAGTAAGTATTCATGGAACGGACATAACAAAGAACTTTGCATCCAAGAAAAAGTATAGAGAGGTATTGATTTCGGCAGCGAATCGAGGTTGCATATTTCTGGCTAATTCACAGTTTTTAGCTTCAAAAGCAATTGAATTAGGACTACCGCGTGAAAACATAAAAATAGTCTACAACACTGTAAATGAAAAATTTCTCAACGCTGAACGGGAGTTACCATACGCTGATGGTCCCCTCAGAATAATCAGTATCGGGAGACTGATTGATGTCAAAGGACATGAGTATTTGATTCGGGCTGTACCGGTTTTAAAACGGAATATCAAAAATATACAGCTGAGTATTGTCGGAGATGGTATCAATCTTAGTAAGCTCAAGAACCTTGTGCATGACTTGGGAATTGATGAGAATGTACATTTTTTGGGTTCCGTATCACACGATAAACTGCCTGAGATTTTATCAAATCATCATATTTATGTTCAGCCATCGATAATTTACGAGAAGACCGGACAGGAAGAGTCC
Source organism: Marispirochaeta aestuarii (assembly GCF_002087085.1). Classification (NCBI taxonomy): domain Bacteria; kingdom Pseudomonadati; phylum Spirochaetota; class Spirochaetia; order Spirochaetales; family Spirochaetaceae; genus Marispirochaeta; species Marispirochaeta aestuarii. The sequence goes on from NZ_MWQY01000012.1 coordinate 74,430, forward strand.
TTTGGGATAGTTATTCTTGAAGCATTAGCAGTTGGTTTGCCGGTAATTGTAACAAATACCGGTGGAATGCCGGAAGTCGTTAATTTTACTTCATCGAAATGGGCAAAAATCATTCCTCAGAAGGACGAGATGAGTATAGCGAAGGCTGTTAATGAAATAATAGATAATAATAAGAGTTTTAAATTGAAAGATCCGGATCGAATTAATATCTTAGAAAAATACACTGCTGAAAAGCAAACAGAAACACTTCTCGATATTTATTCTGATGTTATTGGTAATTATGCTGATGAAACTTAAAAGAAAAATATTAGGGACTGTAAGAAAACGATTGAATACCTTGAAACTCGGAGAAAAATCTGAACCAGTGCTGCAGGATCCTCGGGAGTTCCTCTACTCAAATCTAATACCGAGATTTACTGTTGAATTACCGGTAAAAAAAGGCAGGTATCTTGGTTGGTTTGATCTTGACAGAGAGGGTTTTTCGCCGATTATTCTGGCACTTCATAATTGGAATCAAAATGGGAAGAATAAGGAATCTTTTTATGGGATCCTTGCGCTTTACGCAAAGGTCGTTGTAATAGATAACCCGAATAAAAAATTATTTTTCAACTCTGAGTTTACTGTTTTTCCGGAAAAATCAGAAGCTCGAAGAATGATATACCCTTGGGATACAGGTTCTGTTGAAAGCAGGTATAACGAGCATCTTGAAAAGGTAAGAAAAGAGAATAAGAAATACGGCCTGATGAATTCTTTTGAATCGATTGGTGACATTAATTCATGTTCTGATAAAAAACTAAAAATGGAAGCAGAACGGTTTTGTCGACTTGCTGAATCCATAGGCGAATATGGATATAAGAAACAGCCACGGGGGCAAATTTCTGGTAGTGTATATCTTGCAGGACCTGAGTATGTCTGGGCGGTAGATGGGGGGCACCATCGAGCCCCAGTCCTATCATATCTGGGGTATGAGAGAATTCCTGTCGTAGTACGTAGATTTGTCAGAAGGGAAGAGGTTGCATTCTGGCCTCAGGTTGTTTCCGGACTCTATAGTGAAGAAGCAGCGCTCCATGTTTTTGATAACTTCTTCTATAGTCGCCAACCAGATTCCTTTAACGAATGGAAAGAGCATCCTGTCGTAGAAGAAATAAGGCGGAAGAATATTAAATGAAGAATATGATAAAGAAGATCAGGATAATTAAAAAGAAAATTCTGTGTTCTATGTATACTCGAGCTGCTTACCGTAAAGCCGGATCTGTGGGGAAAAATTTAAAGGTGTATTTCCCTGTAAAACTTACCAAAAATACGTTTATCGGTAACGATTGCGGGTTCAATGAGTTAAAGATATTCGGCCATGGTAAGGTAACAATCGGCGATAACTTTCATTCCGGAAGAGATTGCAAGATCATCACACATGTTCATAATTATGATGAGGGAGTTACCATACCATTTGACAACACTTTTATTGTAAGGGATATACAAATAGAGGATTTTGTCTGGATTGGATCATACGTAATAATCCTGGGTGGTGTTACCCTGGGTGAAGGTTGCATTATTCAGGCGGGCTCTGTTGTGGTAAACGACATTCCCCCTATGGCTATTGCCGGCGGACATCCTGCAAAGGTTTTTAAATATCGGGATACTGAACACTTTACAAAGCTGAAAAACGAAAAGAAATTCTTAAAATAAAGAAATCACACCATACTATGCTCGCCGGCGCATATATACAACTGAACGCTGTCGCGATCTGCCTCATTTAAAAATCTTTCGATACGTTTTCCGAAAGATTCAAATGAATAGTTTGTTTCATAGTAAGCATTGATGTTCATCCTCAAGGTCGAGGTGTGGTTTGCATTTATTTTACCGGTTGCAATTTCTTTCAGGATGTCAACAAGATTCTGTGTAGTCTGCCAGGTAAAACAGTTTTCCTTATCCTGGAGTTCGGGGTGGAAAATATGCGGAAACTGGGTAATTGGAACAGCACCTGCAGCCATGGATTCGATCTGATTGTGACACCAGGGATACAGGATTCCCGGGGTATAGATAAAATAGTCGGTTTCCGACAGCAGGCGTAACCATTGGTGCTGTGGAATCCCTGCCTTCTGCGTGTCCATTATTACTACTTTGTTTCTGAGATAACCTGATTCCATTTTTTCCAGCAGGTCTTCGTATGATCCAGGAAAGTAAGAATAGTCTGATGAAAGATTGTCCCTGATCGCTGCAATTATCTCGTACCGTGTATTAATATTGAAGTAATCTTTTGTCCGCCGGTTCGTATACTTTCTCTCCAGAATATTTCCTGCAAAGAATGCAGCAATCTTTCTTTCATGTTTTACGGATAACGAACGGGCAAAGCTTTCATTTTCCTTTGACATTAAATCGGGATGAAAACCTATGGGATAGAAAATATCCCGCACAGGATCTACTTTATCCGTAAAAATGTTGTAATTTATCCTGACAGTTTTGTTGGAAACAGCAGCTGGGGTATCTGAAACAATAAGTGTATTCTTTTTTTTGAATGATTTTGATACAAGTACAAAACCCTTATCACGGGTTATGCCAAAGAAATATTTTCTGTGGATAAAATTGAAAAAAGGAATGTGTACAAAGCAGCTATACCCTGCTTCCCGAAAAAGGTAGTAAATATGGGACAACCTTCGTATTGCTCCTGTTGATACCTCCAATAATTCTATGTAGACTGAATCAGAAGGTATGTTGCTTTTGTTTTTCAACAGTAACGAGAAGTACAATATAGAATTTCGAAGCATTCTCAGCATTATATAACCATCTATCTTGTTGGTGTGAAATTATAAATGAAGCATGCATAATGCGTAAATTGTTGTCAATAGACGTTTTAATCGGAGAAGAACATGACAGATATAACCTACTCCCCCCCCACCGTAATCGCAGAAATCGGTTGTAACCATAAGGGAGAAATGGACATTGCCAAAGAACTGATCAAGATGGCCGCCATCTTCTGCAAGGCACCGGTGGCTAAATTCCAGAAACGCACCCCCAGAGAGCTGTTGAGCGAGGAACAATACAACGCTCCCCATCCCAACCCCATGCATGCCTACGGAGAAACCTACGGCGCCCACCGGGAGTACCTGGAACTGACGGTGGACCAGCATCGGGAACTGATGGACTATTGTAACGAGTTCGGCGTTGTGTACAGCTCTTCTGTTTGGGACATGACTTCCGCACGGGAGATTGCATCTCTTGATCCGAAACTGATCAAGGTGCCTTCCGCCATGAATAACTATACGGCAATGCTGGAATACCTCTGCGATAACTACGGCGGACAGATCCATATCTCCACGGGAATGTCCACCACCGAAGAGGTCGACGATATGGTCGCCTTGTTCGAAAAAAAAGGACGCGCGAAGGACCTGGTACTCTATGCCTGTACCTCCGGTTACCCGGTACCTTTCGAGGACGTCAAGCTTCTGGATATTCCGGACCTTATACAACGCTACGGCGGACGTGTAGGGGACTTCGGCTTCTCCGGGCATCATCTGGGTATCGCTATCGATGTGGCTGCCTATGCTCTGGGGGCAACCTGGATCGAGCGCCATTTTACCCTGGATCGTACCTGGAAGGGGACCGACCATGCGGCATCCCTGGAGCCCGACGGTCTCCGGCGACTGGTGCGCGATCTGAATGCGACGTATAAGTCCATGGGGCGTAAAGACGGCGGCCTTCTGGACATCGAGGTGGAACAGCGGGAAAAACTCAAATGGAGGGCACGCTAGGCGTGGCTGTCGCGTTTATCCCGGTCCGGGGGGGGAGCAAGTCGATCCCCTTGAAGAATATAAAACCCTTCTGCAGCAAACCCCTTGTCTACTGGAACCTCCAGGCTCTTGAGCATGCCGACGGGGTTGATCATGTTGTTGTTGCCACCGATTCCGACGCAATTGAACAGGCCGTCGCCGGTTTCGGATTTTCGAAGCTGGAGGTCTACCGCAGGAAGGCCGCCAACGCCACGGATACCGCCTCTACCGAAGCGGTAATGCTGGAGTATCTTGAAGCCCATCCGCTGAAAAGTGAGGAGCTGTTCATTCTTGTGCAGGCCACCTCTCCTCTGACCCGCACGGAGGACTTTGCCGGTGCCCTGGAGTACTTCCGGACCTCGGACTGCGACAGTCTCCTCTCCTGCGTGCGTACAAAGCGTTTCTTCTGGCGTGAAGACGGTACTCCCCTTAACTACGATTACCGGAATCGCCCCCGCAGGCAGGAGTTCGACGGACTTCTTATGGAGAACGGGGCCTTCTACATCAACCGTGCCGGCAATATCCTGTGGGACAAAAACCGGCTTTCCGGAAAGATCGCCGTGTATGAAATGCCGGAGTTTACCTCCGTGGAAATCGACGAGCCCGACGACTGGATCATCGCCGAATCCATAATGAGGAGGCACTCTCCCGAACGGATTTCAGAGGAAAAGCCGGAGCTTAAACTTTTCCTGAGCGACGTAGACGGCACCCTTACCGATGCAGGTATGTACTATGATCAGGCCGGTGGAGAATGGAAAAAATTCAACACCCACGACGGCAAGGGTTTCGAGCTGCTGCGCAGCAGGGGCATAAAAACCGGAATCCTGACCAGCGAAAACACGGCGATCGTGGAACGCCGCGCCAACAAGCTTAAAGTGGATTTTCTGGTGCAGGATGTATCCGCCGGAGGTAAACTGAACGCAGCGGAGGAGCTCTGCAAAAAGCTCGGGATTTCTCTCTCCTCTGTCGCATATATCGGGGACGATATAAACTGCGCGGAGCTCCTCAGAGCCGTGGGCTTTGCGGCCTGCCCGGCCGATGCGCTGCCTGCGGTCAAACGGATTCCCGGTATCCGGGTACTATCCCTTCCCGGGGGGCACGGTGCGGTGCGGGAGTTTATCGATCTGCTTCTGGACGGGTCGGATGCATAAGGACCGGACAGTAGAATCGCCCCTTGCAGCCTGCGCGGAATATCTGGTATCGGAGAACCGCAATTCCGATCTCCCCGTGGCGGAGCGGCTTAAAATACAGAAAAAGACCTTCTACGGGAAGGTCCTGGGGCGGCTGTTTTTCTTTCACTGGCCCGGAGCCCTTCTTTTTCTTCTTTTTTCCATCCCCCGGCGGGAACGGGTGCGGCAGTACCGCGGCATGGTTCTGGCGGACCACTCCAGCAGGGTAATCGACCATGCTCTCGCCATGGCCTGGGGCAGGGACTACAAAAATGAGCGGGAGCAGTTCGCAACAAGCAGGGCCTCCCTGGCCGGAGTGTACCTCGCCCTTTTGCGGCGTCGCGGGTATCTTAAGGAAGCCTTCCAGGCGGCGAATGTACAGCATGTAACGGAATACATACGCCTGGTGCGACTGTTTCATTTTTATCTTGTCTGGAAGGCCTGGTTTAAGAAAAACCGCCCCACAGCGGTCCTGATCGCCCGCACCAATGATCAAAACAGGCTTGCCCTGGGAGTCGTTGCCCAGGAAGAGGGGGTTCCCCTGGGGGCTTTTACAGTAGCCCGGGTTACCCTTCAGCGGCAGCTTCCCTTTTCCGTACATACGGCTTTCTGCTGGACTTCCCGGCAGGCCCGGGACTATAAAGCTGCAGGGGTGTCTGCGGTCCGCATGCCGGTCCCGGTACTGAAGAATAGTAAGCTTCCTGTCCCGGAGCCGGGAAAGGGTCGCTACGGACTGCTCCTGAACGCTAAGATCGATACGGCAAAACTCGATGCATGGCTGGAGGAGCTTTTTCGCCTTCAAGGTATAGACAACCTCCACATCCGTCCTCATCCAGGATTCAATGAGGAAAAACTCTCCCGGATCTCCAGGGGAAAAATCTGCGACTGGCGTCAGCCCCTGTCGGAATACCTTGAAGAACTTGACCTGGCTTTTGCGGTGAACTCCCATGCTGTTATCGACGCCCTGTTACATGGCATACCGGTAGTCTATCTTGGGGGACTGGACCCTTACGAATACGACCTTCACGGATACGTTAAAGACGGTATTGTAATTCCCTGGGAAGAGGTAAAGGAGTTTCCCGCTTCTGTAGACGCTTTCTATTCATCCAGGGGATTCAGGGAACGCTGGAATACCGACGAATTTGAAACATCTCCCCGGGCGGAACAGGAAGCCGTCAAAGAACTCGCCGGAGGCTCCCTTAGGTGAAATCAGCGCGACACGTCAGGCATTATATTGAAAGAGTACTGGATTTTATCAGGCGGGATATGCTCAGGAAAAAGGGTAAACGTCGCTATATTCATCCCCGCCTGGGGGTTGAGGGTTTTTTCAGGGAACTGAAAAACCGGGACGTCAGTTATTCCGTACTGCGCTGGTTTGAATCCCTGCCGAGGGTGGAAGCGGGGGAAGACATCGACCTTCTGGTGGCCGATGAAGATCTTGCTAAAATGAACGATCTTTTCCGGGGATCCCGCTCCTGGGGAACCCCCTGCGATATCTATACCGCAAGCGGTCTTCCGGGGAGCTCCTTCCGGGGAATAGCCTATTTTCCGGAGCACCTGGCCCTGGAGCTCCTTGAAACAGCGGTATGGCAGAACGATCTTGTCCGGGTACCCGATGCGAAGCGGCACTGCCTATCCATGATCTACCATGTTCTCTACCACAAGGGCTATGACGCGGGGCTGCCCTCGGAGCTTGCGAAGGAACACGGGCGGAGCGTGCCGGATGCTGCTTCAGTTGATCATGATTACGCGGACGTCCTCTCCCGCTGTGCCAGTGCGGCAGAGCTTGATCTTCCACCCCTGACTCTGGAGGACCTGGACGGCTTTCTGGAAAAACAGCGCTGGCAACCCTCCAGGGACGCACTGGAAAAACTCTCCGCCCGGAACCTCTGGGTGCATGACAGGTTCTTTGCGGATATCCCCGGTATGGAGCATCATTGGCGGGGTTTCTCGGTGTTCATTGTCCGGGAACGCGGTGTGCAGTACCTGGACCTGGTTAGAACCATGCTCTTCGATGCGGGGTTTGAAACTCTCCTTGACCGGCCCCTGGAGGGCCCCGCACGGGAGACCGCCGCCAGGACCCTGCGGGGGGGCAACTGGAACCGGGGCCCCTGGCCGGTAAGCGGAGGAGTTCCTGCCCACTGTATTGCCGTAAACGACAGTTTTGTCCTGGAGCCTTCCGATAAACTGATCGCAAAACACAAGGGACTTGCCAACAGCCGCTTGTGGGACACGAAAATCCGAATCAGGGACGCCGTAAACGCCCTGCAGCCCCGCTCCACTCAGTGCAATATTCTCCATTCCGCGGATAATCCCCGGCAGGGACTGGAATACCTGCAAACGGCTTTGCCGGATGTTTCCGTTGAACAGATCGACGGGCGCCTCAAAGAGATCCACGGGTCTGTCAGTATCCCCTTCAGGATTGTCGGTCACCAGAACGGCTATTCCAGGAGGGCCAGGGTCTCCCTCGTTGAGTACGGCGACGCTCAGGCGATTGCCAAGGTTTATCGGCCCGGGCGGGAATGTTTTATGGAACGCGAAATACTGGCCAGAGAGCTGGGCCGTGAACTGCCGGAAACAGTTCCGGTGCTGGAAAAAGGCCCCTCCTGGTTTGTCATGCCCCGGTACCGGGATGTGTTGAACCACGACAGACTGCTTCCTCTGGGGATTATAAAACGGGTAAGGGCCGTCCTGCTGCATTACCGCAGGGCAGGGTACGAGCTTATAGATTTTAAACCGAAAAACCTGATTCTGGATGCTGAAGAAGGACTCAAGGTTATCGATTTTGAGTTTATGCAGCCGACAGAGAACCCGGAGGAGACAAACAAAACAGGGAGCTCTCAGTCCCTGAAAGGGAACTACTGCTGGTACCGGGTACCCCCCGGCTTTTCCGGGGACCTTCCGGTTATGACTGCAAGCCGCAGGAACAATTACTACCGTTTCTGGTTTTCCGCTACAGCCCTTCCCAGGTTCTGTGTCGTACGGGATTATCCAGTACCCCTGTTGGCGCTTATCAGGGTGTTCTTTATTCTTCCCGCCTGGGCCATGAGGACGGTACGGAAAAATCGGGGCCGTATCAGGGAAGGCCGGCGGGCGCTCAGGTCGAGGATTATTGCTTTAGGGAAAAAGATACTGGGATATACCTGATGAAGAAGGCTTCTGCTGCGTTTATGGGAATTTTCCTGTGTTCCGCGCTTTACGCGGCGGACTTCGGTTTTTCCTGGAAAAACGAATGGGGATGGGTCGATAACTTCCATGATGAGTATAATCTGTACATAGATTCGCTTGAGCTGGGAATTCACGCGGATATTGATGAATACAATTTCCTGTATTCAGAACTGGGGAAGAAGGATTCCGACAGTCTGGATATGGATGCGGAATGGAATAAAGTAATAATTGGCACCGATATCGGCGGATACCTTGGATTTACAGGCGTACATCTGATCCTGAAAAACGGGTATGACGAACACGGCGGCGGGGAAGAGTATTCGGATTTTGGCCTGGTCGGCTATGCCGGTATAGGGACAGAGATGGCTGATCTGCAGAAAGACTGGGGGATCGGTTTGACTGTTACTTCCGGTGTTTTTCAGGCGTCTGTCGCCTCATCGTGGAACCTCGGCGTCGACAGCCTTGACGGGGCTGTCGTGAATGTCGATTCCGGGCGTCAGGTTCAGTTTTTTGCCGGAGCTGTAGATATGCTTCCCGGTCTCTCTTTTGAGGCCGGCCTACGGCTTGACCCCGATCGCAGAGGTACAACCCTTGTCTGCGATGCCGCTTACCGGATACCCCTCGAGGATTCGGTGATGACTTTCGGCGGCTCCGTGGCCCATACGAATCTTGAAGGAACGGATTTTACCGATATTTACGGGCTTTACACTCCTGCCTTTGAAACAGTTTTCGGGCTTGGTGCGGAAATCAGGAGGGTCCTTAACGAGGATACCGAACTCTATGCGTCTGTTTCCTATAAGGGGGACGAAATTGAAGCTGTGCGGGCGCTGGGAGGCGGTGCGGGAATCAGCCATGGCGGAATCGGGGCGGAAGCAGCCACAAGTTATCATATGACCCTTTCCGCCGGAGACCCGATTTTTGAGGGACTCGATCTTTCCGTCTTTGCGGATGTCGGTGTTGCCGAATTTACCCTTGGCTATGTATTCACCGATGGATACGGCTGGAGCAGCAACTCCATTGCACCCATGACAGCCATCGGCGGGGCCTACATGAATTTTACATCGGAATTCTGAAAATCATTATGCGAAGTCTTATTCTGGTATCGGTGCTGATCTTATCCTCCTGTTTCTATTCCTACGAGACGGGCATCCGCCCGATCAACGTGTCCGATCCGGTTACCCACGACAGCGATGATCCAGCGATATGGATTGATTCTGCAACACCTGGAAACAGCCTTATCCTCGGTACCGACAAAGGCGGTGATGGGGCGCTGTATGTCTACGACATTCAGGGAAATGAAATACCGGGCCTGACAATTTCCGGCCTTGATACGCCGAATAATGTGGATGTGGAGTACGGACTGGATCCATCCGGGTTCGACTATGATATTGCTGTTGTTACCGAACGTGGACGCCAACAGCTGCGGATCTACAGTCTGCCGGGTATGATTCCCATCGATAACGGTGGTATTCCCATGTTCGTCGGGGAATCCAACCGTAACTGTATGGGGATTTCATTGTATAAACGCCCCGGTGACGGTGAAATTTTTGCCGTCGTCAGCAGAAACGGCGGTCCTTCCGGCAGCTATCTGTGGCAGTATCGGCTTGATGTAGATGGTGCCGGAATAGTAACCGCGGCTCATGTACGCTCCTTCGGCCTCTTCAGCGACAGGTCCCAGATAGAGAGCGTTGTCGTGGATGATGAACTGGGATTTATCTATTATTCCGACGAACTTGCGGGGGTCAGAAAATACCACGCGGACCCGGATCATCCTGATGCGGATGAACAGCTTTCCCTGATCGGTCTCCGGGACTTTTCCAGAGAATCAGAAGGAATTTCAATCTACGATCTGGGTGATGGTACCGGGTATATTATAGTCTCTGACCAGAAAGCGAACAGCTTCAATATTTATCCCAGGGAAGGAACTGCAGCTGACGGAAACCACCACCCCCTTATCAAGCGGGTGGATGTCCAGGCAGAAGACAGCGACGGCAACGAAATCGGGAGTACTACAGTTTTCCCCCTTTATGCAGGCGGCCTGTTCGTCGCCATGTCCACAGACAGGACCTTCCATTATTACGCCTGGGATCAGATCGCAAATGCTCCAGGAGAACCCCTTCGCAGTCTCTCTGATTAAAAATTGATAACAAAGGATAGAATCAATGCACAGCACCCAAGCCCGGGTTTCAGTAATAATCCCCACCTATAAACGGCCGATCGAGCTCAAGCGGGCACTGGACAGCGTACTGCTCCAGGATTATACGGATTACGAGATTCTGGTAATTGATGATAACCCGCCGCAGAGCGAAACCCGAAGGGCCACAGAAGAGCTGATCTCCTCACTTGAGGGACCGATAGTACACATAAAGAATAAAGAGTCCCTGGGGGGCGCCGGGGCGCGAAACGAGGGCATTCGACAGGCAAAGGGAGAGTTAATCGCTTTTCTGGACGACGACGATCAGTGGCTTGCCGGCAAGCTCAGGGCCCAGGTGGAGCTTCTTGATTCTCTGGATAAGAATGTCTGCAGCGTGGATACCGGGTTTTACGAGGTGGACGAAACAAAGGATACCAGAAAAATCGTGGAACCTGCCCTGCGCGGGGCCATTTTTGACGAGCTTCTGGTCAAGCATAAGGGACGGGCTCCAAAACTCTCCACCATGCTCTGCCGTGCCGCAGCCCTCCGGGAAGTCGGCATGTTCGACCCGGAACTGCCCGCCCGACAGGACCTTGACCTCTACCTGCGGCTGGCCAGGAAATATACCTTCGAATATATAAAAGAACCCCTGGCGGTAAAGTATATCCACTCCTCGGGCCGCATTACCGGAAATGTGCAAAGCAAGATCCGCGCCTTCGACCTCTATTACAGGAAGTACCATGACGATTTCTGCTCCCGCCCCCCGCTGCACCGCATCTTCCTGCGCAAGCAGGCCCTGTGGCTGCTTGTTGCCCGGCAATACAGGCGAGGCCTTGCCACCCTGCTACGGAGCATTGTACCGATCTGTCACGGAAACAGGAAATAAGGAGATTCACCACAGAGACACGGAGCCCACAGAGATCTTTAGTTTCTGGAAAAGAAATCTGTTGCCTTTTTCTCTATAAAATCCGGGCCGTTTAGCCCTGTTCTAATATAATTTCTTTCCAAAACTCTCTGTGCACTCTGAGACTCCGTGGCCGTCTTCCTTCCCCGAACTCTTATCCTTCCCATCTTCCCCATCCTTGTTCCAAATTCCTCCCCCTTTCATGTATACTCTATTTTATGATCATCGAACTCATCGGGCTTCCAGGCTGCGGTAAATCCCACATTTCCGTCCTGCTTGCAGAACGCCTGCGTAACGCCGGTATACCCGCCCTGGAACCCTCCCGCCGGATCGGCCACGGCAGACCATTGCCTCGCCTGGCCGCCAAATCCGCCTGTGCTCTTGCCTTCCTTCTTCTGCACCCCATCAACACTATCCGGACTGTCCTCGCGGTGGCGCATACCCGACAGACCTCCCTGAATAACCTTGCAAAATCCCTGTTCAACCTCCTCTTCGTCCGCGGCCTGTTTGTACTGTTCCCGCAGAAAAACCGGGTTTTGCTCCTTGACCAGGGACTCGTCCAGGGCTGCGCTTCGGTGCATTTTTCCGCTTCCCGACCGCTGGCGCAGGGCTTTTTAGCTTCCCTGCCGGTGCCGAAACTTGTGCTGCACATCCGGGCCGACCGGGAAACAGTAATCCGGCGTCTCGGTAAACGGGTCACGGGCGCAGGGAGCCGGGTGGAGGAGAATCCCGCTGAGCAGCTCTCACGCTATGCCGAGGCTCTTGAATCCCTGACAGACAGGCCGCCTCTTGAAGCTGCGCGAATAATCGAGATGAGGAATAATGGGGACAGTAAAACGCTTGATAAAGATCTGGATGCTGTGGTTGAGAAGATCGTACAAATGTACAAGTCTTCCAGGTGACCAAAAATCCTTTATGCCGTCTCTTTCAGTTTTCCGGAAAGATATTTATGCAGAACCATGGAGACTAATGTCTGATAAGGGATCCCCTCTTCAAGGGCGCGAATCTTCAGGTTCTTGAGATCTCGTTCGGATATACGGATGTTCATCCGTTTGTCCTTTTTGAGAGTCGCTTGTGCCCGTTGCATAGCGTCGCTTATCTCTTTTTCCCTGTTTTTACGTATCGAAACAAACTCATCATTCTTTATTGATTCCATGAGTTCTTTTTCTTCACTATCTAATGGTTCAAAATGCTTATCTTTCATTTTGTTCCTCTCCTGAAGGTAAATATTTTTTCGTGTATATCCTGCTGGGAAATATCGTCTTCAAGAAAATCACGTCTTCTTTTTCATGCTTTACATATGGCACAACATAAATGTAATTGTTGAGGTTGATCAAATATAATTTTTGATCCGGGTATCTCTCAGAATTTGGATGCTGTAAAATATCGACAACCTTTCCTTCACTTATACATAAAATTATTTCTTCGAAGGAGATTGAGCGTTTATCTTTCAGCTGTTCATTTTTCTCATCATTCCAATCGAAGGTCATGAGTAAAAATAATAACGAGTGTGCCTTTTGTCAATATGTCTGTTGTAAAAGTTGCTTATTGGCTTCCGAATGCTTCTTTATCCACCACCTCTTTGTTTCAAAATTCGGAACAAGATATACAGGATCAAAAGGATAAGGAGATCCACCACCGAGACACCAAGCCCACAGAGTATCCCCTTATTGTTCCTCAGTACCCCCTGCCGCTCTGTAGCCATGCTTTATCCTGCCTATTCTCCCCATCTCTGTTCCATATTTTCTTTGTGTTTCCCCGCACTGTTGATGGCTGCCGTTTTATTCCGTATGATGTAGCATCAGATCACCAGCCCAAGGATATAAAGCATGCGAATCATCATTACCGGGGCCGCCGGTTTTATCGGCTCAAATCTGTCCCGCCGCCTTATCGGCGGTCACAGAGTAATCGGCATAGATAATTTCGACCCCTTCTACGATCGACGGATCAAGGAGCGCAACCTGGTCGGTTTGAAGGATCACACAAACTTCCGCCTGTATGAGGCGGACATTACCGATGCTTCAGAAATGGAGAGGATATTCCAGGAAGAAAAACCGGATCTGGTGGTGCACCTGGCGGCCAGGGCGGGGGTTCGTCCCTCCATAGAAAACCCGGCGGGCTATGCCGAGACCAATATAAACGGCACCATCTCCCTTCTGCAGGCCGCCCGTAAAGCCGGAGTCCGGGATTTCGTCTTTGCCTCCTCCTCCTCGGTCTACGGTAATACGAAGGAAGTCCCCTTTTCCGAGAGCTCCTTCGTGGACCATCCCATCTCTCCCTACGCGGCCACCAAAAAAGCGGGAGAGCTGATCTGTCACACCTACAGCCATCTCTACGGTATGCGCATCGCCTCTTTGCGTTTTTTTACCGTCTACGGCAGGGGGCAGCGGCCGGACCTGGCTATCGCCAAGTTTACCCGCATGATCGACCATGACGAGGAGATCCCCTTTTACGGCGACGGAACGACTGAGAGGGACTACACCTATATCGACGATATCCTGGACGGTATTCAGGGGGCTGTCCGATGGCTTCTGGAACAGAAGGAAGGCACCCACGAAGTCTTCAATCTGGGAGAATCCCATACCACCACGCTGTCCGATCTGGTAGCGACCATCGAAAAGGCCCTCGGGAAAAAGGCGAGGATAAAGCGGCTCCCCATGCAGCCCGGGGATGTACTGCGTACTTTTGCGGACGTGTCAAAGGCCCGGAAAGCTTTCGGCTACAATCCTTCGACCCTGCTTGCCGGGGGGGTAGAGGCGTATATAAAGTGGTACCGGGAGAACTCCGGGACGAGATATTGACGTGCGGAATTATTAATATTTACATGGTATGCAATATGTAGTAGTTTTGCATACAGGAGGAGCGTATGCCCTTATTACAGGTCAGAGACATTCCGGAAGATTTGTATGAAAAACTATCCCGTGTTGCCGAGCAGGATAATCGAAGTATTGCTCAGGAAACAATTGTTTTATTGAAGCAGGCACTGGCCTACAAAGAAAGCAGAATCTCCAGACGAAAAAGGATTTTACACGAGATTAGCAGCAATAAAGTCGAGAATGCTGACACCTTTCCGGATCCGGCTGATTTGCTGCGGGAAGATCGAGGCAGATGATTGTTGTATTGGATGCCAGTGCGGGAATTGAGATAGCATTGGTACGGGAGAAATCCGCAATTTTATCTGCTGTTCTGGAAAAAGCCACGAAGGTTATTACTTCCGATTTGTATAAAGCAGAAACGGGGAACGTGATCTGGAAATACTATATCGCCGGGCTATTAAAAAGGGATGAAGTATTTCGGAGATTATCATACTGCGACAATTTAATAGATGACTATGTAGACATTGCCGAGAATAATGAAGAAGCCTTAATTGAAGGAATACGATTGAATCATTCAATTTATGATCTTCTATATTTCACCCTGGCCAGACGAAAAGGCGCAATATTGATGACTCTCGACAAAAAGCTTAAAGAGATCGCCATAAACAATGGAATCGAAGTGGTATAAAAAACTACTCCTCTTCTTCCCGCCGTATCTTGTTTTTCTGAACATGCTTGTGGGTATAGTGGATCACGGTAAAAAAGAGGGTGACGATTAATCCCGCGGACAGAAAAAGGAATACCCCCACCTCCTGGGAGTGGCTGGTCAGTGGTACGGCGATTACGCAGAGGGCTATCTGCAGGGAGTAAATAATAGCCAGCAGGCTGCGGCTGCTGAATCCAAGGTTCAGCAGTTTGTGGTGCAGGTGCGAGCGATCCGGGGAAAAGACGCTTTTTTTGTCCCGCAGGCGGCGCCAGACGGCGGCGATGGTGTCGCTGATGGGTATCGCCAGAATTATCATGGCGTGGGCCAGGGAAATGCTTTCGCCATGGTCGGATCCCTGGTCGATCAGGGGCAGAACGGCCACCATGAATCCGAGGAACTGACTTCCTCCGTCCCCCATAAAGAGCTTTGCCGGGGGCAGGTTGAAAACCAGAAAACCCCAGACAGCCCCTGCCAGGATAAAGCTGCCCATGGCTGCCTGGTAGTTTTCCTTGGTCAGGAAGAGGATACCGAAGCTGATGGCAGCGATGGAGGTTATGCCTCCTGCCAGACCGTCGGAACCGTCTATCATGTTGACGGCATTGATGATGCCGATGATCCAGATCAGGGTCAGGGGATAACGGAAAAGTCCGAACTTAAGGGAATCGGGAAAAAACGGGATCGCTATCCGCTTGAAGGTGAAATCGGCAGCCAGCACCAGAACGGCGGCAATCAGCTGTATGACGATTTTATTCCGGGCATGAAGATTCCGCAGATCATCGACTACTCCGAAGAGGAAAATCAGCAGGCCGGCTATAATTACCAGGATAAAGCGGAATCCCCAGTTGTCCGGCAGAGGAAACTGGCGCTCCAGAACAAAGGTAAAAACAAGGATTGTCAGTATATAGGCGCTGAAAAAACCCAGGCCGCCCAGGCGTGATATCTCGCCGGTATGTATCTTGCGATGGTCCTGGTCGTCGTACCAGCCCATCCGATGGGAGAGCTTCATAATAAGCGGCATGGAAGCCAGGGAAATCAGGAATGCCATAAGGGGCGCCGTAAGTAAAACGTGCATCGCTTAACCTCTGCCTTTTAATATATCATCGACAGTTTGCAGGTAGGTGTTTATTACAATCGCCTCATCAAAGTTTTCTTTTACCAGTTTCCTGGAGGCCTTTCCCATGGCCTCTATTTCCGTGTCTGAAAGATTCAGCATCTTTTCCATCTTGTCCGCCAGATCCGCGGTGTCTCCGGGGCGGCACAGGAAGCCGTTGATTCCGTCCATAACCGGTTCCCGGGTCCCCACGGAGTCCGCGGCGATAAGGGGCTTTCCCATGGAAGCTGCTTCGAGGAGTGAGCGGGGCACCCCTTCACGATAGCGGGAAGGCAGGACCATGCAGTCCGCCTGGGCCAGAGCCTCCCGGATCTCGTCGGTGGGGCCGGGGACTTCTATGATGCCCCGTTCCTCTGCGGAGTTCAGGAGCTTCTTGTCTGCCGCCCAGGGATCGCTGCTGTCGTAGGGTCCGACCAGCATAAATCGGACCTCCGGATGCCGGGCTTTGACCTTCTCCGCAGCGGCGATAAAATCTTCCACCCCCTTGGCTTTCAGAAGCCGGCCGACGAAGAGGAAGCAGAAGGGCCCCTCCGGTCGAGGACGGGGTGCAAAGTAATCGGGATTGACCCCTGAGCCGGGAAGCCGCCCGGTCTGATGTTTACGAACGAGTTTGCCGTCAAGAAAGAGCCTGCGGTCGTCGCTGTTCTGGAAAAAGATCATGTCCGCCCGGCTGAAGGCGTAACGGTAGAGCATGCGTACAGCCGCCTGCAGCGGCCCGTGGCGTTCGAAGACGGTTCCCAGGCCGGTAATGTTGTTGACGACGGGTATCCCCAGCCCTTTGGCTGCAATGGAACCGTAAATGTTGGGTTTTATCGTATACTGCAGTATGATTGAAGGAGAGAGTTCCCGGTAGATCCGCTTGTACTGGGACAGGGTCTTCAGGTCCCGGAGGGGATTGATTCCCTTGGCGTCGAGTTCTATATCCCGGTACCCCAGGCCCATTTCGATCAGCTTTTCGGTGTAATCGTCCCGGGGAGCAACGACGCTTAAACGGTAGCCCGCATTCTGCAGGGCCTGGATAAGGGGCCTGCGGGTGTTCCAGACGTACCAGCAGCCGTTGTAGGATATGACTATGTGCTCTTTCTCCATTATTCCGTTACTATTGCATAAAATGGCACTATTGGCAAAGACCGTCGGTTTTGCTGCGGTGATGCTCTGCATGCTCCCGATGTTTCTGGGTGGCTGTACGACAGAAACCTGGGGCCGGTCGCGGACAACGCTGTACACCAGAGCCGCTGAGGGAGCCGGTGAAACGGCTGATGGGAGAATCCCTGAACGGGAACGCCTGCTTGTAGAGATGGACAGGCGCCGGGAAGAAGGCGCCGCGGAGTCCCGCCGGCTTATTGAGAAGTTTTTTCCTGATTCCGGGACGCTTGTATCTGAAGATCCGGAGGCGGCACGGGCGGCGGAGGCGGGGGAACTGAAGGCCGCCAGTGCAGCCTGGTGGGGTTTTGATGCCGGGGACGCCACGGATGCCCTGGCAGTAGCCTTGACCGCACCGGTGGAACTGCTTGTTATTCCCGCCATGGAAGGTCCGTGGATTTCCGGTCCCCTGGAAATAGACGGCCCCCGGCACATCCTTTTTGAACCCGGGGCGGAGCTCCTGGCAAGGGAGGGGGACTTCCGGGAGACCCGGGACACCCTGCTGCGTGTTTATCGAAAGGAGGATCTTGGCTTGACCGGCTACGGTGCCGGCATCGCCATGCGCAAGTCTGATTACACCAAAGAACCCTACCAGTGGTCCCAGCACCGGCATGCCCTTGCGATTCTGGAATCCCGGAATATCCGTGTTGAAGGCTTCTCCATCGAGAGCGCCGGGGGTGACGGGATCTACATCGGACAAAGAAGGGGCGGACCGGTTCCACGGAACATTCTGCTTAAGAACCTTGTGCTGCGGAACAACTATCGGCAGGGGGTTTCGGTTATCTCTGTGGACGGTTTCCGTATGGAATATACTCATATATCCCATACCGGCGGGACTCCTCCGGGAGCGGCCATCGATTTCGAACCCAACTCCGGACTGTACGGTCTGACCGATTGTGTCGTTGATTCCTGTCTCTTCGAGAAAAACGCCGGAGCGGCCCTTACGGTGCATCTTCCGAATGTGCTGGATACCCATCCTCCCGTGTCGATCCTGATACGGGACAGCCTGATTCTGGGAAATCCCCTCTCCCTGTGGGTCCACGGCCTTGGAAACGGCGCACGGGGCAGCCTGGAGTTCAGTAATACCCGGGTTCGCGGTCTCGGCATTACCGGGCGCTCGGAGAGTTTCAGGATTATCCGCTAAGGCGGTACTCCGGCTGTCAGTGGTAAAAAGAGTTTTTTTTCTGTAGTATGCGGAAACAGGAAAAAAGATTTTCATAACAGGAGACATCTGTATGCGGCGTCTTGCTTTTTATACGATCTTTCTTATGGCGGTACTGCTCCCCTTTACCGTCTTTGCCCTGGATATTACCGATCCTCTGGGCGATATATACGATGACATTCAGGTCTGGTACGAAGCCGGGCTTATCGATGAGGTACCCTCCCTGCGGCCCTATCCGGCACAGGTGCTGGTGGCCGTTCTCAGGCAGGTGACCGCCCATTCTTCCACCCCGGCGGCCGACCGGCAGCAGGCGGAAGCCTACCTGGCGGCCCTCGAGGCTGAACGGGATATCGACGGGGTCTGGTTCGGCAAAGCCCAGCTGAAAAGCAGCGAGT
Organism: Marispirochaeta aestuarii; assembly: GCF_002087085.1. Classification (NCBI taxonomy): domain Bacteria; kingdom Pseudomonadati; phylum Spirochaetota; class Spirochaetia; order Spirochaetales; family Spirochaetaceae; genus Marispirochaeta; species Marispirochaeta aestuarii. The sequence goes on from NZ_MWQY01000012.1 coordinate 92,905, forward strand.
CCGAGGAGTACCTCTTCGGCGGCGCCGGTATCGAGTACAACACCTGGTTCAGCGACTATGTCGCCCTGAACGGCCGCTGGGTAGCCTTCGGCAAGTACGAGGGGGACGGCTACTATCCTGCGGGGGAGGGCCGGGAGCTGGACAGCTTCGACGACAATGCCGAGATGGCCGTGGCGGGACACCAGATCGACCTGCGGCAGCTCTTTACCAACTCCTTCAGTTTCGGCACCGACTCCCTCTATTTTCAGGCGGGAATCCACCGCAGCTCCTACGGTCCGGTTTTCGACAACGGCGCCGTCCTGGGAGGCTACGCCCATTACGCCCCCACCTTCAACGTGGTCTGGGACGAGGGCGGAAAGTTCGGCATGACCACGACCTATATGGAGCTCACCGCCAGCAACTACTACGGCGAGGAGGTCTTCTCCGACAAGCGCATGGCCATGCAGACCTATACCTACCGTCCGGTGGAATGGGCGGAATTCGAGTTCCTGCAGAGCATCGTCTACGGAAACCGTTTTGACCTGGTCTATTTTGTGCCCTTCAGTTTTCTCTTCTACAACCAGAACCTGGCGGGCTACGAGGACAACAGCTGGATGGGTTTTTCTGCGGCCCTGGATCTGCCCAGGCAGACGGGCTTCAACGCCGTGATCTATATCGATGATGCCCACTTCAACGATTTTCTGCGCTTCGACTTCAACACCATGTTCAAGGCGGCCATCAACACCGAGTTCACCTGGACCCCCATGCACAGGTATCTGCGCCGCCTGTCCCTGGACTACCTGGCGGTGACGCCCTATACCTACTCCCACAAAAGCGGGCGCTTTTCTGATTATCCGGAAACTGTGGGTGATGATGCAGTAAAATACTCTAAGTGGCTCGCGGAGAACGCCAACTACCTGAATTACACCAGCTACGGGGACACCCTGGGGCCGGTGCTGGATCCCAACTCCGACCGTCTTACCCTGAAGTACAACGCCCGTCCCCTTCCCGGCCTGGACGTCAAGCTTATCGGTCGCATGATCCGCCACGGGAATCCCACCGCGGAAGGTTATAATTCAGATGGAGTAACCGACGGATCCGTATACGACGACGGCTACGACGATAACGAGGAGCATACCTTCAAGGACCTGCGCTTCCTTACCCAGGATGAGCTTGAGTACACCTTTACCGCCGGCTTTGACCTGGGCTACACCTTCGATCTAGATCCCCACACCATAAAGCTGCTCTTCGGCTACCGCCTCGAGCACATCCGGAACAAGATGAACGACGGCTACCCGGTCAAGGGCGACAACGAAACCAGCCACTACCTGATGGGCGGTTTCGCCTACTCGTACCAGTTTTAGGAAACTGTACCAATGCAGCCGGGAGTTCGCATAAAGCATTCAGCCTCTTTAATTCTTCTGTTGTTTTCTGCTGCTCTGTTCGGGCAGAACCGTCAGGCGATCATCCCCTATGATTCTTCCCTGGTGGCGGAGCTGGGCATGGTCTACCGGGAGCTGGGAATGGCCCTGCCCTCGGATACGGCCCCCTGGACGGAGGCGGAGTTCCTCCTCATGCTGGACCGGGCCTATAATCAGGGCGGGCGGCTCTCCCCCGCGGCCAAGACTATCCTTGCGGGGATCCGGAAAGACTTAGAGAAAGATCCTGTCTACACGGAATTCGACGGTGCCCTGGCCGTCGATGCTTCGTTGAGCATCGCGCTGGAGGGCTACCTGGGTTTTGTGGGTGACGATGAGAACAGGGAGTGGCTCAGGGGGTACGGAGAGCGGGAAGCTTTGCTTTTTGTTCCCGTGGAGCTCTACCTGCTGGACAATTTCTACGCCATGACCAGTCTGAGTCTTTCCCAGGACTACTTTGCGGTCCTGGACAGGCAGGAGAGCGGCAGCAACCTCCCCCTGGGCTTCAACGATCTTGAAAGCATGTACCCCCTGCATACCGCCCTCTCCGCCGGGGGGGAGCACTGGAACATCCGCTTTGCCCGGGAGACCCTGAACTGGGGAAGCGGCAAAACGGGAAACCTGCTGCTTGGGGCCAACGGTACGGTTCACGATTTTATCGAGCTGACTAGCTTCTGGAACCGCTTCAAGTTCACTTTTCTGCTGCTGGGCCAGGACACCTCGGCCTGGGACTGGGTGGACACGAATGGCAATGGGATTATTGATGCAGGCGATGGCGGCACGTTGTATACCGCCGGGAACGAGATCTTTATCGCTCCAGTCTACGACAACAAGAACGACTCTTTTAACGATGCTGTATCCAGCCAGGAGACGGTACGCAACTTTCTGGCCCACAGGCTGGAGTTCCTCCCCCGGGACAACCTGCGCCTGGTCTTTACCGAGGCGGTCATGTATCAGGATCCCAGCTTTCAGTTCCGCTACCTGAATCCCATGATGGCCTTTCACAACTGGTACCAGACCGGCAGCGCCAACTACTTTATTACCCTGGAGGCCGATTATCTGCCCCTGCCGGGAGTTCGGCTCTACGGACAGTTCCTGGGAGACCAGATCGCCTTCTATTTCAACCGTCAAAGCGGCACCTACTCTGATGTTCCCGCCGCCATGGGTTACCTGGCGGGGCTGGATCTGCAGAAACCCCTTGCGGAGGGCTATCTTTTCGGCGGCCTGGAGTGGGTCAAGCTGGACCCCTACAACTACATCGACCGTTCCGGAATCAACCTCTGGTATCAGCGCCGAATTCTGAGCAACTACCTCGGCGGCCACCAGGCCCTGGTCATCACGCCCCTGGGCTACGAGAAAGGACCGGATTCCATGACCTTTTACGGGGAGTTCGGTTACATGGTCCCCGGCAGCTGGGACGCCAAGATCAGCGCCGAGTTCTTCGTAAAGGGGGAAAATACCATAACCACAGTCTGGACCGACGAGGACGGTGCCGCCCAGGATGTGACCCCGTCGGGGAGCCATCCGATACAGACCCTCATTCTGGGCCTCGAGGGCGGGATGAACGGCTCCATGCTGGGGTTCCCGGACAGCATCTCGGTGAGTACCGGGGTAAACCTTATCCACGTTGAAAATTTCCTGCACGATCCCCGGGAGGATTTCTGGGACCTGCAGATCTGGTTGTCGGGAAAGTACAGGTTCTGAGAAAATTTTCCTTGCCGGATCGGGGTTCCTGTGATAGAATCACTAAAACGTTTTAGTTGCGGCCGCCGCCGCTTATTATTTTACCGGATTACTAAAACGTTTTAGTTAAAGTGGAGGATCTGTGGCTGCGAACATAAAAGATGTCGCCCGTCTGGCGGGTGTTTCTATTACAACGGTTTCACAAATACTCAACAAGAAGCAGGATTTCCCGGTCCGGGAGGAAACCCGCAAGCGGGTTATCGATGCCGCCCGGGAACTGCACTATATACCCAATCCCATTGCACGCAGTCTGGTCCAGCAAAAGACCCGTCTTGTCGGTATGGCGGTACCCGATTTGCGAAACCCCTTTTTTACCGAGATCGCCCTGGGCTGCCAGGAAGCCGCCGCACAGAGGGGGTACCGACTGCAGATCGCCAATACAAACGAAGACTTCGACAGTGAACTTCAGCAGCTTCATGAGTTCGCCGCGGAAAAAATGGACGGAATTATCCTTGTTCCGGCCGCCCGAAGAGACAGCCGGAAAGAGCAGAGCAGCATCTTCAATCTGCCGATTGTAAACGTGGACAGAACGGCCGGTTATCCGGATATCTGCGGTTCAATATACGTGAACAGCGAAAAAGGCGCGTATGAAGCGGTCTCCTATCTTCTTCGCCGCGGAAGAAGGAGAATTGCCTTTCTGGCCGGACCCCTCAGCAGTAAAACGGTTACGGATCGTCTTGAAGGATTCAGAAAAGCCCTGGAAGAAAACGGGCTGTCCTGCAGTGAGAAGGACGTTTTTGAGGGAGGTTTCGAACAGAACTGGGGTTTTATGATAACGGAGAAAATCATTTCCTCCGAATCTCCCTACGATGCATTTTTCTGCGGCGATGACCTTATCGCTTTGGGGGCTATAAGCGCACTGCAGAAGAAGGGGTTACAGGTTCCCGGGGATATTGCGGTTATAGGGTTTGACGACATCTTTGTCTCGGAACTTATCTATCCCAAACTGACAACGGTACGTCAGCCCAGTTATGATCTCGGCCTGCGGTCGATGGAGCTTCTGATAAAGAACATTGAATCGGAGCAGGATGTTCCGGAAAAGATCATTACACTCGAATCTGAATTCATTACAAGAGAGTCTGCTTAGGATGAAGAATATAGTCGTTGTCGGCAGTTTGAACCAGGACATTTCCATCAGCGTCAGGCGTTTGCCTGTAGAAGGAGAAACGGTTCTAGCCAGGGCTGTACGAAAAGGAATCGGAGGAAAAGGCGCGAACCAGGCCATCGCGGCTTCCAGGCTGGGAGGGGAGGTTTCCATGATCGGGTTCGTGGGGAATGACTCTGCGGGAAACGAAATGCTGGAGGCGGTTAAGGGCGGCGGAGTTGACTGTTCAGGAATCGGGATATCCGACCGGGAAAGGACAGGAAAAGCATATATCACGGTTGACGATGCAGGCAGGAATACTATCGTTGTCGATTCGGGAGCGAATTCCTGCGTAACGCCGGAATTCCTGGAGACGCTGCTGCACGACCGGATAGACGCCAATACGATCGTGCTTATGCAGATGGAGATCCCCCGCGAGTCGCTGCTGTATGGAATAGAGTATGCGAAAAAACGTAACGCTTTTGTCATCCTCAATCCGGCTCCCGCTGCAAAGCTCCCCCGGGAGGTCTATTCGGGCATCGACATACTGACGCCGAACGAAACGGAACTTGCAATTCTCTCTTCTGCGGCAGGCAAAGATATCGCCGCCATGTCGACGGACCTCGTAAAAAACGGTACGGCCTGTGTCGTGGTTACCCTGGGGGCAGAAGGTGCCGGGATAATCCTGAACGGTACTGGCGTCCGTCGCGTTCAGGCTCCTTCGGTGAATGCTGTTGATACTACCGGGGCCGGCGACTGCTTCAACGGCGCACTTGCTGCAGCCCTGGCACAAGGATATCGCCTTGATGATGCAGTTTTATTCGCGGTTCGTGCCGCATCCTTCAGTGTATCCAGCTTCGGTACAATAACCTCGTATCCTGATGAATCGCAGATGGAAATGACTTTTGGGGGAAATGCATGATGAACAGACGAAAAATAATAATCGACACCGATCCGGGAATCGACGATGCCTTTGCAATCATAGCTGCCTTGTCCTGTTCACAGTTTGAAGTTCTCGGCATTACCGTGGTGGGAGGAAACAATCAGCTCAACTCATGCGTGAACAACGCCCTCGGGCTGGTCTCCCTGATGGACAGCCGATGTCCTGTTCATGCCGGAGCCCCGGTGTCGCTGAATGAGTTGCGCCTTGGAAAGACCGCGGTGGAGCATTCCACGGAAACCCATGGCAAGGGGGGACTCGGCGGCGTGTCGCTTCCGGGGGACCCTGCCGGGCTTTCGACGGTTCATGCAGCCGATTTCATTGCGGAGACGGTGCGTTCGAATCCGGGGGAGGTGGAAATCGTCACCCTTGGCCCTCTGACGAATATTGCACTGGCCATGGAAAGGCAGCCGGGTCTGCTGCAGGACGTAAAGTGCATATGGTCCATGGGCGGAGGAGTGGAAAAAGGAAACAGGACCGTAGTTGCGGAGTTCAATTACTGGGCTGATCCCGAAGCCGCGGCCCGCGTCTTTGCACAGGGCCAGAGTACCAGCCTCAACATGATAGGTCTTGATGTTACAACGAAAACCTCGTTTTCCATGAATGATCTGTTTTTTCTGAAACTCGAAGGCGGACGTCTCGGAAAGTTCTTCCACGATATAACGGAACAGTATACCCGTGTGTACTGGGAAAGATTCCGTCTGTGCGGTTGTGTAATACACGATCTGGTAGCCATGATGATCGCCATTGATCCCTCACTCTGCGGCGAGGGGGACGTCTTCCCCCGGGTTAACGTTCGGATAGAAACGGAAGGTATGTGCCGGGGACAGACCCTCGTGGATCTTCATAATCACAGGGATCTCCGGGATCTGCCGAGAAACGCCTCTGTTTACATGGGAATTGACCGGAATCGATACAAATTGAGGTTCTTTGAAACAGTATTCAAGGATGTATCACAACTCTATGAGAAACATGTCCTGGGGACATAAATATAAAGGAGAGAATCGTATGAAAAAACTTGGCATGATGTCGCTGCTGATTATTCCAATCGGAATAGCCATCAATGTGGTTTGTCGGCAGGTAACCCAAATGCTCGCCCTGCCTATTTTCCTGGATACCATAGGCACGGTCCTGGTAGGTGTATTGACCGGGCCGATAGGGGGCATGATAACCGGACTGCTTACCAATGCCGTACGGGCTGCGACGGTCAACCCCGTTTCGCTGTATTTTGCTCCCGTCAGCGGTGTTATCGGTCTTATCGCGGGACTGGCGTCGAAGAATAATTTCTACTCAAACTGGATTCAGATTTGTATTGTAGGATTGGTTCTTGCCCTTGCCGGCGTAGTCACAGCCACGCCCATTGCGGTTATTGCTTTCGGCGGCGCTGATGGCAGCGGAAGTTCCATTGTCACAGGCTTTTTCCTTGCGACAGGCAAGGGTATCTGGCAATCAGTATTTTCTTCAAAAATAATTACGGAGACAGTTGATAAAATTCTTTCGCTGATTGTCGCCATTGTCATCATAAAGAGCGTACCGGAAAGTACGCTGGTAAAATTTCCTCTTGGAATGAATAAAATTCAAATAAAGAAATCATAATTGTAGAGGTTCCTCGAGGCGCGCACCTGAAACCAGGGGTGTACGCCTTGAGGTTCAGCTGATGTTTTTGCGGAGCCTGGGGAGAATCTGAATTGAATTCGAAAAGCTGTCTATCGAAATTGTATCCCGTATCCAAGCTGACTGCAGCTCTGGTCATCGCCCTTACCGGGGTCCTGATTCAATGGGATCTTTTTGGCTATGTGGTGGTTCTGCCCCTGCTGTTTATCCTGGCGGCGGCGGACGGAAAGTTAAAAAGTTTCTTCGTAAAGATGTACGGAATGCTTGTTTTCCTTGCGATAACCATCTTCCTTATAAAAGGATTGTTTCATCCCTCGGAGGATATTCTGTTCTCGTTCTGGATAATAAAAATCAAGACCGAGGGAGCCAGAGATGCCCTGAGACTGATATCGCGGGTAATCAGCATAGCCGGGGCGCTGCTGCTGTTTTTCGAGACCACAGACCTTGAGGATTTTATGGTATCTCTCGTCAAGCTCGGTATGCCGTATACCGCTGCGTACATATTCTTATCCACCCTTCAGATTGTTCCTGATCTGATTAAACGGAGCAAAACCATCATGCAGGCCCAGAGGGCAAGGGGAATCGAGACCGAGGGGAATGTGCTGGTACGGACAAAAGCCTTTATTCCGGTTATCAGTCCTCTGATAATCTCCTCGATCACTGAAATCGAGGACCGGGTAATAACCCTTGAATCCCGGGCTTTTTCCGTAAAGGGAAAACGGATATTTCTTGTGGAACCGAGGGCTGGAGCGGTCGACTATATGATCGGCGGTGTTTTCCTTCTGGCCTTTGTAATCTTTCTATGGATGAGGTATTTCGCATGAAGGCCCTGGAGATACGAGATGTGTCGTTCCGGTATCCGATCGGCAAAGATTTTGTTTTGAAGAATATATCCTTCTGTGTTGATCACGGAGAATTCCTCGCAGTTGTCGGTGCGAACGGTGGGGGAAAAACCACCCTCTGCAATATTCTGCGTGGATTTATTCCGGAGTTTCAGAACGGCTGTGATTTCTCCGGTGAAGTCCTCATCAACGGAAGAAAGATCTCCGATTACAGCAGCGGAGACCTGGCGCGAGAGGTCGGCTTTGTTTTTCAGAATCCCTTTATTCAGATCAGCGGAGTAAAGAAGACTGTATTTGAAGAGATCGCCTTCGGTCTCGAGAACCTGGGAACGCCGAAAGAGGAAATGAGAAAAAGCGTAACGGATATTATCGAACTCCTGAGAATCGGAGATTTGAAGGATAAGCATCCCGCTGAATTGTCAGGAGGACAGCGGCAAAGGGTCGCGCTGGCATCCGTTCTTGTGATGAATCCGGACATCCTCATCATCGATGAACCGACGTCTCAACTGGACCCCCAGGGAACTCAGGAAATCTTTGATATTATCAGAATCATGAAGGAACAGAATAAAACGATTATTCTTGTTGAGCACAAGATCGACCTTATCAGCGAATACGCGGACAGGGTAATTCTTCTGAATGATAAAGGCATACTGATCGATGATACGGTGGATGCCGTACTCTCGGATAAAATCCTGTTGAACAACGGGGTCCCCATGCCGGAGATCGCGGAAGTTGCCGATATGTATCTTCAGTTAAAAGAAAAGAAAACAGATCGACTGCCTGTAAATATGGAACAGGGAATACGGTTCTTTCGGGACAGCATGGGGGAAGTGAGTTAAATGGAAGGTATCCTGGCGGAAAATATCACCTTTTCGTATCCTGACGGTTACACTGCGGTGGAGGATGTTTCTCTGCATATCAGTGCGGGAGAAAGTGTCGCGATTGTGGGGCAGAACGGGGCCGGTAAGACGACCATGGTAAAAATGTTCAATGCCCTTCTGAGACCGGCATCCGGAAGAATCCTGATCGACGGAAAGGATATCGCCGGTATGAGCACAGCGGCGGTATCCAAATTCGTAGGGTATGTGTTTCAGAATCCGGGGGATCAGATCTTCAACAATACAGTGTACAACGAGATCGCCTACATATTGCGGTATAACAAGTGTGATGCCGAGACACTGGACTCTCTTGTCCGGGATGCTGCTGAACTCTGCGGTATATCGGAATACCTGTCCATGAATCCCTATGATCTGCCCTTTTCATTACGCAAGTTTGTGACCATCGCGGTTGTAATAGCCATGGGATCGAAATATATCATTCTCGACGAACCGACAGCTGGTCAGGACCTTGATGGTCTACACCGTCAGAGGGATATCATTCAGGAGCTGGTTGGTCGGGGAAAAACGATTATTACAATTACCCACGATATGCGTTTTGTCATAGAAAATTTCCAGAGGGTAATTGCCATGGCGGACAAACGTATTGTCGCCGATGCTCCACGGGAAGAACTGTTCTGGGATTTTGACGTACTTGAAAAATGTTCCCTCAAGCAGCCGAGGATTGCCGATCTGGCCCGGAATCTTGGTTTTCCGGGACGCATAATCAGCAAGAAAGATTTTCTTGATCATGCGACGGAGGGAGAAAAAGCGGAATTCTGCAGTAATCAAAGAACGCAGTAAAATATCGCCCGGCCTTCAGGATCTTTGTATATTAGAAGAACAATAATCATTCTGGAGGCTTACTATGAAAAAGAATATGGGTACCCTGGACCGCAGTATTCGAACGATTCTTGCCCTGCTTGTGGCCGTTCTCTATTTTACCGGTCAGATCAGCGGGACTGCCGCAATCATCCTGGGAATAATTGCTGTGGTTTTTCTTCTTACAAGTATTGTTTCTTTTTGTCCCCTGTATACCTTTCTTAAGATCGATACCACTGGAAAAAAGAGGGAATAAAGGGATATATTTCTGCACGTACTACCACCCTTCAGCTTGAAAGGCGGTTATTGTGGATTTTTACAAGAACCTTCCTGCCGGGGTATTTATCGGCTCTGTAAGCGCTCTGGAGCTCTATTACGGAAAAGAGCTGTCCGAACCGGTGAACCTTGTTCTGAGGGGAAGCCTTACGGATGTTGCCCGGGAATTTGACGATGTCGATTTTCCAGGTATAGAAGGCTGCGACGCTGTGGCCCGTTATGAAGGGCATACCTGTTTGATCAGCTGTATCGACGAAGATGAACCCTTTCCCAGAATGCCGTTCTCGGTTCAGAATCTCTATTACGATCCACGGCGAAGGGTCTTTATGGACCCTCTGAATATTTATTATGACATCCGCCGCAGAGAACCCCGTCTGCTGGACGAGGTATGCTGCGATGAACAGACCGTAATCGAAGGCGCTCTGCTCTATTCCCGATTCAAATATCCACGAAACAGGTTTTACAGAGGCCTGGACTACAACTGGGAGCATATCTCAGTTTACGAACAGCGTTTGCTCTTGTCCCGGATACTTAAGGGTAAATACGCCCATCGGGGGCTGGATATCCTGATGCGCACCGGGTTTATTTCCACCCACTGGCCGGAACTGGCCCGTATGGATGCCACCGAACATGCCAAGGAGCATCATCCCGAGGGAAACGCCTGGGAACACACCCTGGAGACCTTCCGGTACCGGAAAAACACCGACCTTGCTCTCTCCCTCGGACTCCTGCTTCACGACGCCGGTAAACCGGCGGCAAAACGGAACGAAGGAAACACCTTTGACCGCCATGCTCAGATAGGAACCGGGATCGCCAGGCGATTTCTGGAACGCCTCGAATTTGAAAGAGACCTGCAGGATGAGGTGGTTTTCCTGGTCCGGGAACACATGCTGCCCGCCTTTATTCCCCGGCTTCCCACCTACCGGACCGAACGGAGCATGTCCTCCCCCTGGTTTCCGAAGCTTCTGGAGCTCTTCCGCTGCGACCTCTCCTCCACATTCCGCGGGCCGGAGAAATACTACGAAGCCTGTACCACCTACCGAAGCTTCCTGAAATACCGGAAGAACCCCTTCAGGACTGCGGAAGGAAAAAAACAGCTGAGACTCTACGTTGAATAGGGGAATTTGGAACAGGTATGGGGAGGATGGGAAAGATACAGTAAGCGCCCATATCCTTATTTCTCGCTGCTACTCCGCGTCTCCCTTCTGCGTTACTCTGCGGCCTCTGCGTGATCCCTTCTCCCTGTAGTGGATCTCTTTTTCCGAATCGAGAAACATGGACAGTAAGAAAACCATGGAGTCGCTGAGAACACGGAGAAACACAGAGGAAGTATGGAACAAAGATGGGGAGGATGGCCAGGATGGGTGTAGAAGTAGAAACTGATGATCCTGAACCTTGCGAGTTACGCACTTAGGTAAATCACAGTCACAACTACTCCGCGTCCCCCTCTGCGCCCTCACCGACCTCTGCGCGGCCTTATTCCTCCGCGTCTCCCTTCTGCGTCCTCACCGTCCTCTGCGTAGTCCTAATCCTCAGCGTTACTCTGCGTCCTTTGCGGTCTCTGCGGCGTATCTTTTCGCACCTTACCCGAAGCTCTTCAGCAAATACTCCTTCAACGCTTCCAGGCTGTTCTCCACCATCACCGATTTCTTCTCGAGCTCCATGACCCCTGCCAGCTGTTCAGGTACAGGGGGCTTTTTGGCTGTGGCCTGCTCCACGATCTCGGTAAATTTTCCCGGAGCGGCTGTCCCGAGGCTTATGATCTGCGGTTTTTCGTTTCCCCGGTAGGCTTCAAGAAAGCGTCTGGATGCCAGGTATCCCACGGCAGTATGGGGGCACAGGAATTCCCCGGTCGCTTTTTCCACCTTCGCAATGGTCTCGAGGGTCTCGGCGTCGGTAACAGTGTCTCCGGTAATGACCGCGCTCATCTCTTCCCAGTCTCCCCCGAAAATTGCCAGAAGGCGTTCGAAATTGCTCGGATCACCCACGTCCATGGCGTTCGAGTAGGTCTGAACCGAGGGACGGGGGGTAAAAATACTGGATTCCAGATACTCAGGGACCACATCGTTTACGTTGGTGGCGGCAATAAAACGTTCGACCTCAAGACCCCAGCTCCAGGCAAGAACTCCCGCAGTCAGGTTGCCGAAATTCCCCGAGGGGACGCAGAACAGAAGGGGCCTCTCATTCCGGGAGACCTGCGCGGCAGCCCAGATATAATAAAAGGACTGGGGCAGAAGCCGACCCAGGTTGATGGAGTTGGCGGAACTCAACAGAATACGATCGATCAGCTCCCCGTCCACAAAGGCCTCTTTAACCATGCGCTGACAGTCGTCAAAGGAGCCTTTAACCTCCAGGGCGCTGATGTTGCCCCCCAGGGTGGTCAGCTGTTTCTCCTGAAGGGGACTGACCCTGCCGGAGGGGTAGAGAATCACCACATCGATATTGGAGGATCCGTAAAAGGCCCGGGCTACGGCACTCCCGGTATCCCCGGAGGTGGCCGTCAGTATTACTGCCCTCTCGTCCCTTCCGGCGAGGATCGAATCCATAACCGCGGCGAGAAAGCTCGCACCGAAATCCTTGAAGGCGCAGGATGGTCCGTGAAACAGTTCCAGAATGGAGAGGTCCTCGTCCATCTTACGCAGAACCGGCGAAAAGGAAAACGCACGCTCGCAGACGGCTTGGGCCTCCTCCCTGCTGAACTCCTGGGGCAGCAGCGTGTGGAGGGTTCTTCCTGCAATCTCGGTAAAAGGGGTATCAGGAGAAAAGGAGCGGAAGAGTTCCCGCAGATCGGGGACTGTGTCGGGATGGTACAAGCCTCCGTCCGGAGCGAGGCCGCGGAATACCGCCTCCTTGAAGCTGATCTTCTTATCCGGCGACCGGGTACTGGCAAAGGCGATGGCCATTACTGTACCTCCTCCAGAAATGCCTTATGCACGGCATTGAGTGCGGCGCTCCGGCTCTCCTGATGAATAACAAAGCTGATATTTCGCTCCGAGGATCCCTGGGCTATAGCGAGAACATTGATGTTGGCCCGACCGAGAGCACTGAAAAGGCGGCCGGAAATTCCCGGGGTACCCCGCATGTTCTCACCCACCACGGCGATAATCTCCAGTTCATTTACAAGCTCGATGCTCTGGATCATTCTGTAGCGCAGTTCCTCCGCCAGTTCGGTTTTCAGCGCGGCTACCGCAAGGGCTGCCTCTTTTTCACGGCAGACCATGCAGATGCTGTGCTCCGAGGAGGCCTGGGATATCATGATGATGTTTACCTTTGCGTGGGCCAGGGCACTGAAAACACGGGAAGCGACTCCGGGATGACCGAGCATGCCGCCGCCTTCGATGTTGATCAGGGCGACATTTTCAATGGAGGCAATGCCGGTAATGGGGGCTGATCCACCTTTGGCTCCGGCTGCGATCCTGGTCCCTGGAACGTCCGGATTCAGGGTGTTTTTAATATAGATGGAGATATTCTTGTCCACGGCGGGAAGCATGGTGTAGGGGTGAATGACCTCTGCCCCGAAATAGGAAAGCTCCATGGCGTCTTCCAGGGATATCTCCGGCAGAACAAAGGCCGTCGGAACGAGCCTGGGGTCCGCTGAGAGTACGCCGTCCACATCGGTCCAGATTTCCACCCTGTCGGCATCGATGGCGGCTCCCACCAGGGAGGCGGTGTAGTCTGAGCCGTTGCGCCCGAGGGTGGTGGTGACGCCCTTCTCGGTACGGGCGATAAAGCCGGTAACGACGGCAATACCTTCCACCTTTGAAAGGGTCTGGCGGATCAGGGGATAACTGGCTTCAAAATCGACCTTTGCGTTGCCGTGGCTTGAATCGGTGACAATCATGCTGCGGGCGTCAACATACTGTGCCGGAGTTCCGCTGGCGCTGAGATACGAGGCAATCAGTCTGCAGTTTATTCGCTCACCGAAGCTCATGATCATATCCATGGTTCTGACGGAACATTCCCTGACCAGTTCAACACCGTGGAGTATGTCGGATAGCTCGTCGAGAAGGGTTCCTATCTCCTTTTCAATGGTTTTCGCAGTATCGTTACCGAAAAGGGCGGCAATGGCTTCCTTCTGCCGGGTTTTTATTTCCTCAACCAGTCGCCGATAGGCGGGATCGCCCTTTTCTGCTGATGTCGCTGCGTCGATCAGCATATCGGTAATACCTTTCATGGCGGAGAAAACCAGGACGACTGGCTCCGAGGAAGCAGCCCTGCGGGCTATATCGCTTACATGCTGAATCTTTTCTGCATCTTTGACGGAACTTCCGCCGAATTTCATGACCTTCATGGGCAATCCTGTTGATAAGTGATTTGATCTGACTATACAAAATTACCGGGTAAAAAAAAAGAGTGGCACATACCCTTCTTCCTTGGTATGATTTGCATCGTATGAGCCTTTTGTACCGGCTTTCAGCAGGTATATGCATTATAACCGTCTCATTTCTCCTTATTCATTGCAGTACAGGCCCCAATGTTGTTCCAGCTGTTCCTGTGCAGACGGATAAGGAGCTGAGTGAAGGGCAAGGCGGGGACCAGGTCTCCGGCACGGGGAATGCTGCGGATCGTTCCGAGGAGCTTTCCGGAGAGATACCTTCTGAAAAGGACCTGCAGAGCTTTGCATCTCTTCTGAATTCCGAAATACGACCGGTTCTGGATTACAACGGCAAGCCCCTGATGGAAACATGGCAGCGGGATGGCAGGATCTATGGTGCGGTACTCTGTGTACAGAATGACGGGGAGTATCGGTTTCCGGTTCTTTCTGATCTTTCACGCATGTACGAACAGGAGTCCCGGCAGTTTTTCTATGTGGCAAACATACAAGGCTACAGAGGAAAGGTGTTTTTAGCCTATATAACGGAGCTGGGGGATTTCCCGGTTATCGATCGCTACTCGGCAGCTCCTTTCGGCAGCGCCTCGGCACCGGTGGCGCTCAATGTGGGGTTCCAGACCGGAGAAGGGGGAGAAGAAATTATCCTGTTCCTCAATGAGCGGGAAGCTGAATCCATCAGACTGCGCCAGAACTCTGCTTCCTATGCACAGCGGCGGGATCTGGACGGAGACGGCATTAATGATGTTCTTCTGTACGAGGCAATTTACGAAGAGGGAACCGGCAAGGAGACCTTTGTATCCTGGTATCGCTGGGACGGTAAGGGTCTTTCCATCTACCAGACCACCACAATAGTCAGAAGACTTAATGAATATCTCCGGGGGGCTGCCGATCTGCTGGAGGAACACAGCTTTGACCGTTTTATCTCCCGTTATGTCGCGCCTCCGGAAAAACAGTCGCTGCTGCTGACCCTTCCCTTTGAAGAGGCTTTTCACCGATTATTCTCCCCGGACAGGCAGATGTCCGTTCACGTTCCCCTGGATCGGGGTGCCTTTGCCTCGATACGGCGGGTAGCCTTCCCGAATATTCTTGAGAATCCCTTTAACGTGGCTGCGAAGGAGTACTCGGTGGAGCTGCCTGTCCATTTTATCGCTGATCGTGATTACCGCTATACCGTTCGTCTTCTGATGGATTCCAATCCCTTCAAGGACCGTCCTTTCAATTTCGTTCCCCGGCAGCCTTGAACAGCATCCAAGGCTAGGATAGATTTCTCAATATGTACAGTTATAAAATAGAGGGGAATATCCCCTTAAAGGGGACAATAAAAGCGAGCGGCAACAAGAATGCCGCCTTGCCCTGTCTTGCAGCCTGTCTCCTGACCGATCAGCCGGTTATTTTACGGAACATTCCTGATATTGAAGACGTTTCGGTAATGCTTCAGATATTGAACACCCTTGGTGCAAAAGCGGAGCATCGGGGAAACGGCACTGTGGCGGTCTGTTGTGCCGACACTCCCAAGTCTGAGGTTCCCGCCGACCAGGCCCGGGATATCAGGGCCTCGATTCTCTTTGCCGGTTCCCTGCTGGCACGGACCGGAAAGGTCCTGCTTCCTCCTCCCGGGGGAGACGTAATCGGCCGCAGGCGGCTGGATACCCACTTCATGGCTTTTTCGGAACTGGGAGCGCGGGTCGAGGTGGACGGAATCTTCAAGCTCACCGCCAACAAGCTGGTGGGGGCGGATCTGTTTCTGGACGAGGCCTCGGTTACGGCAACGGAAAACGCCCTGATGGCATCGGTAACGGCGGAGGGCACCACGGTAATCCGAAACGCCGCTTCCGAGCCCCATGTTCAGGACCTCTGCAACATGCTGAACTCCATGGGGGCTAAAATCAGCGGAATCGGTTCCAACATCCTGACCATCCAGGGGGTTAAAAAGCTTAAAGGTGCCGATTTTTCCATCGGCGCGGACTTCATGGAGGTGGGAAGCTTTATCGGTCTTGCGGCGGTTACCCGGGGAGAGATCGAGATTCAGAATGCCAATCCCGAGCACCTGCGCATGACAAAAATCGCCTTTAACAAACTGGGAATCCACTGGGAGACCGACGGCAGCACCATCCGGGTTCCGGCGGGTCAGAATATGCGGGTCATGCCCGATCTCGGGGGTATGATTCCCCATATCGATGATGCTCCATGGCCGGGGTTTCCTGCGGACCTGACCAGCATTATTACCGTCGTTGCCACCCAGGTTGAAGGAACGGTGCTGGTTCATGAGAAGATGTTCGAATCACGGCTCTTTTTCGTGGACAAGCTTATCGGCATGGGGGCAATGATTGTGCTTTGCGATCCCCACCGGGCTGTTGTTACCGGTCCGTCCCGTCTTCGGGGTGCTGACCTTATTTCTCCCGATGTACGTGCCGGCATGGCCATGGTTCTGGCCGCCCTCTGCGCGGAGGGGACGAGCATGATACACAATGTTTACCAGATCGAACGGGGATACGAAAATCTCTGTGACCGCCTGGCGAATCTGGGTGCGAGGATCGAGCGTATTTCCAATCGTTAATCTTTTCTGCGGGAGTTTATGATTCTGTCATGGGCTTCCCTGATTTTCAGGAATGCCTCCTCCGAGGTTTTTCGCTGGGCCTCGCTCAGATAAAGCCCGGTATCGGGATGAAACTGGGACGCCAGGTTCTTGTAGACCCTTCGTACTTCCGTGAGATTCGCTTCCGGTTTGAGTCCCAGGATTTTATAGTCCTCTTCCCGGGCAGTATGGTCTTCTTTTTCCGGTGTATGCTGTTTACTCCGCGCTTTTTCCCGGGCAGCTGTGAGCTCCCGGCGCAGAAAATCAGCGTACATAAGCCCCAGTATCAGGGTAAAAATCAGGCCGAAGAGAATCGATCCGGATATCAGAAAAATCAGAGCAACCAGTAATATGGGGAGAATGGCCAGGCGCTTATACTGAATCACTCGTGCTTTGTCCTGCAAGCAGAATAAGGCTACCGGTAAAGAGCAGTGCCTGCACAAACAGCATCGCCACGAGGCTCAGCAGGAAACCGCTCTGAAGCAGCAGGTATAACTGCAGGAGCCGGCTGGCATAGAGATACAGGTCTGACAGAATAAAAACGACAACGGGAATCACCGGAAGCAGCAGCACATGATACCATCGGCGACCGAAACGGGCCCGCAGGGCCCAGCCGATGGCGATGCTCAAGGTACCGAATATCAGCAGACTGAAGGGCCGCATACTCCTCATCAAAAGCTCACTCTCCACCGAAGCGGGGTGAAATCCCCGCTCTTCGTATCCCTTTCGCAGGGCAAGAAGCTCGTGAAGGTACTGCAGTTTAAGGGAGGATTCTGTCATACTGTAGCCCGGTATCTCTGTAATCGAGGGAGAGAGAGGCTTCAGGGTTGATGGGGTTCCCCGGGGCGAGCCTTCCAGGTAGACCGGTTCATACACAAGGTCCGGAATGTTCCGGTGTATTGATTTGAGCATGATAAGCGTACCGTCGGATTCTATGATCTTTCCGGCGGGCACTGTAAAGTGGTAGATAAGGTCTCCCCGGGGTGAAATCCCGAGAAATTCGATATCAAACGCATAGGCCAGGGTTCCAAGGGACACAAAACGGTTGAAATAGACAAACTCCCGGAGCTCGGGTTCCGATTTATTCAGAAAGAAGATCCTGTGCCTCCCCGGGATGGGACGTACGTGATCGGTCTCATCGATAAAAAAGGTCTCCTGCCGTACCCGTTTCAGAGCTTCTGAGCTGAAGGTCTGTATATCCCTGTCCAGGGGATACTCGTTAAGCAGATCCGTAAAGAGATAATAGGCCTCAATGGTATTTCCCCGGTTCAGCTGGCTGTACGCTTCGCGTTTGCGGCGGAACAGGTCCCCCGATTCCTTTGCTTCTCTGCTGAATTCTGATTCCTTGATTCTGTTCCAGGCCTCGGCGGCGACCCGTCGGGCATCTTCACGCTGGGGATCGAGCTGCATTGCCATGTCAGCGTAATAGTGGGCGGAGTAATAATCCCTGCGGGCCAGGTACTCCTGTGCTGTAGCTGTCAGTTCCCCGGCATCCTGATTCAGCATCTCCGAGCGCCTGGTTTCCGTTTCCTCAGACCTGGAAAGCCCTTCATCGTCTTCATCAAGCTCCAGGGCGGCAGCGGCTTTTTCCCGGCGCGCCGATACCTCTTCATTATCGGGATCGATGGAAAGATAATAATCGAAGTAGGGCAGCGCTTCCTCGAGCCTGTTCTGAAGGAACAGACGATCGCCCTCCTTCAGGGAGCCTTCGGCGAAGCGGGTGTTCCCTTTGTACTCTTCAAGACGTACCCTGAGGCCGGGGGCAAAACCTTCAGCGAACATGGTATAGACCGCAACAAGAAAGATAAAAATGAGAAGCGAAGTTCCGGTTATCCGGTGGAAATTCAGGGATGAGTTGGGGGTTCCGGAGGCTTTGAAAAAGAAGCTGAAGCTGAGGAGGATTGCGGAAATTGTAACCGGCATGAATGCTTCAATTGTCCTGATGCCGGCTTCGGTGAAGACCCACTGCCACAGGTATCCGGGAAGAAGTTCCGAGGCAGGAAAATGGATAAGACCGAGGATAAAAAAACCGAGATATGCAAGGAAGTTGAAGAGCAGAATGATTAAAAGCAGGCGGCGACCGACGTTTTTCATCTGCCCGTCTCGTTTTCGGGGAAGCGGCGGAAAGGAATGAAGATAAGGTCCCAGAGAACAAGCACCGCTCCCGCTCCTGTGAAGATGTAGTGTATAACATCGGTTAACCTGCGCTCCGGGACAAATGCCTTGAACAGCTCCTGAGCCTCAGATCCCAACAGCAGGGCCGAGAGAAATACAACGATTCTCATGACAAAGAGCAGATAGACCGCATTCAACAGTGGCCAGGAGGTAAAGCGTCCAAAAATCCAGCAGGCGCATATCAGAAAGCCGAAGGAAGCAATAACCAGCACCGCCTGATATAACGATCTGCTGTAGCTGTAGGCGAAAAAAGAGCTGATCACCGTAAAATCCTGAAATATTCCTCTGATAACAGGCGGGGTCTGCAGGGCCTCGTTGAAGAAAGGATTTTTTGGTATGCGATCAAGGGATATGTTGCCCAGGCTCACCACTTTGTCGCTGACCTCCTGGATTTTCCCCGCCGTCAGGTTCAGATTACCGGAAACGGACATAATTACCCCAGGATCACCCTGAGTAAAGGATTTCTCGATGTAGACAGCCCCATCCCGGTAGGAGTGGATTTTTCCCGGGATCTCCACCGGGGAAGAAACCCGTCGCGGCAGGGGCTGATAGGGACGGAGGTACGCGATCTGCAGGAAAAGCAGGCCGGAAAAACTCAGCCAGAGAGCGATGAACATCAGCCAGGGAATACCTTTGCCTCCCTGCAGCATCAGGATCAGAATTACCAGAGCGACAAGGGATGCAGGAACCAGTACTGCGTACAGGCTGCGAAAAATAAGCCCGGCATGTTCATGCATCCCGGTAATCTGCATGGGGTTTTCGCACCAGCTGTACACATAGACGCCCAGTGTAAGTATAAAAGCGCATAACAGGTAGATGAGAAGATACTTTACAGGAATAAGAACTGTCCCTTTCACTATGCTCACTTCGAAACGAATCGTAGCATGAGGACCGCCCCCTGACAAGCATTCAAAATGTAATACGCACAACTTATCCACATTGGATTTCTGGTACATCTACTAAGGTTTGGGAACAGAAATTTACTATTTCTTTGTATAGCGTGCAGAACTGCAATGGAGTTTTTGAAGATATGGGTTTAATTCATTATCCAGAAAGAACTTATTTGTCCTGCCGTGTTCGCCCTGTACAGGCACGCTTTCAGCAAAATGCTTATGCTGTATGTATTTAGCTGTTATCCGGAACTTATTCAGAACTTATCCACAATCTATTCAGATCAGCGGAGCATATAGCCCCCGGGACGGCAGGTCAGGATGACAGTACGAACCTCCGGAGGGAGGGCTGCTTTCATTTTTTTCCGCAGTTTTGCGATATGCATGTCAATTGCCCGGGATTCTTCACGGTGGACTCCCCACAACAGGTAAGACAGCAGTTCCTTTTCCACACGCTTCTGCCGGTTTCGTACCAGGGTTCGCAGTATCGTTTCCTCCGCAGGACTCAGTATTGCACTTCCCCCGGGACCCAGACATTCGTTGTTTCTCAGACGCAGGTCTCCCCAGGGGTAATCGAGGTTGACGGCATTACGAATCTGCTGTGCTCTGGTCAACAGTTCCCGCTCGTCCCAGGGTTCCTTGAGATAATCGCTGCAGCCGGCAAGAAAACTGCCCGGAAGGCCGTAGGCGGGTCCATATACAAAAACAGCTTTTCCCGTCAGGAAAGGAACCGATCGCAGCCAGAACAGGCAGCTGAGGGGAATTAAGTAGAGATCTATCCGTGTGTCTGTGAGGGGTTCATCACTGAAGCAGAAGGCGATTCCTCTGTTTTCGCGGGCAAACAGATTCAGTCGAAGCTCCAGTTCTTCTTCCCGGGGCGCCAGATTGACAAGAATTCCCTGGGAAACTCCTGAGAAGAAAGAGGTGTATACATTCTTTTCGGGGATAAGTCCGGATTGATCAGCTTTCACAGGTTTTTACAAATATACTTTTTCAACATTACAATAAAATTCAAGAAAACAGGAGAACAGGTCTGTTTTTTCTCTATCCCAGAAATACCTGCCCTGAATTGTCGATGGCCAGAATGGTTTTGCACTCGGAGCAGCGAAAACGTCCCGATTTGGTCGCCTTGAGTTTCTTGCCGCAGATCGGGCACTGGAAAATCTTCGGAAAAACATCGGTGGAACCGCTCTTTCCATCGGAATTGAAAAAATCAACCGCTTCGTTGAGATTGTCCTTGATGTTAAAGAACTGAGAGAAACCGAGGAGCTGAAAAACTTCGTATACCTTGGGCTGGATCTCCAGCAGGACCAGATCGCCTCCCCGGGGTTTTACCGCCTTGAGAAATGCGGTAAACGAGCCAATTCCCGTACTGGAGACATAGTTGAGACCACCGCAGTTAAAAATCAGCTTGGTATAACCGCTTTCTACAGCCCGGGTAACTCTTTTTTGAAAGAAGTTGGAATTATAGGTGTCGATATATCCTGTAAGATACAGCACCAGACATCCGTCGACGGAGTCGACTTTCTGCAGGCGGATCTTGAGGCTGTCGTCCTTTTCGTCGTCAAAACCAGCTACAATGTCGTTATTGCTCATGTGACCTCTTTCATCAGAAATGGAATTCCTCAGACTATGCTAATAGTATAGGGCTCTCCATTCTTTGTCAAATTATTACCACATATTCCCGAAATTACAAGACATTTATCAGTATTATCCGGGAATCCCTATAATCTTTTCATCGGCTAAAGTCTGCTTCATCTTAACTGCTTACTTGACCGGTAATAAGCTAAGGACGTAAGATTATTGCAAAGGGGGAGTAACCTATGCTGCGATCTGTTCTCCTTGTACTGCTGATTGCTTTATGCGGGATCTCTGTTTCGGCGGAAACTCCGTTCCAGGCGCTTTCGGATATCCTGGATCTGGAGGCTTCCCTTAAGGCCGTGAGCACCGATCCGGCTCTTATTGAGGAGCTGCGGGATAATCAGCGACTGGTACTCTTTACCGGGACCATCGCCGCCAGAAAGATAATCAACGGAGACGAGGCCGATTTTATCGGGGAACTGGAGCTGATAGATGGAGAATGGCACGGGACAAGCGCCGTCTCCATGTATAAAAGCTACCTTCGCCTCGAGGGACCCCGGTATTACGGAACGATACCCGAACGGCGAAGCCGCCGGCAGGACCCCAGGGAGATCGAAACAAACACCCGCTATCTGGTTATCGGGGAGGTTATTGATCTCCGGCGGGAGGACAGGGGGGTTTTTCCTGTCATTAATGTGATGTTTCTGCGCCGGATATAGTGCCTCAATCCCATGGCCCCTCCTGTATCAGCTGAACAGCAGGTCTTCTCCCCGTATCAGGTCGGATTCTGCAATCAGCGCTGCCCGGGTAAGACAGGAGCTGAGCTGACGAATGTTTCCCGGCCAGTCATAATCCAGTAAACGGTCCATTGCCCGGTGATCCAGGCGTTTATCCTTTTTTCGGAGAAGGTGGAAGGTCAGGAGGGGAATGTCCTCCTTTCGTTCCCGCAGCGGAGGGATGTGGATGGGGAGAATATTCAGGCGATAGAAGAGGTCTTCCCTGAAGCACTTTTCCGTGACCATTTCTTTCAGGTCCCGGTTGGTGGCGGCGATAAAGCGCGTATCCACGCTAACCGGTCTGTTCGAACCCAGGGGGTGAAAAACCCCCTCCTCGATAACCCGCAGCAGTTTGGCCTGATGGTCCATGGGGAGTTCTCCGATTTCGTCCAGGAAAAAACTTCCTCCGTTGCTGAGTACCAGTCCGCCCGCCCGGTCTACGGCCCCCGTGTAGGAGCCGGTTTTTGTTCCGAAAAGCTCGGACTCGATCAGGGCCGGGGGAATGGCGCCGCAGTTCCGGAAGCAGAAAGGTCCATCTCTGCGGGGTGAAAGCTTGTGAATAATCTCCGCCGCAACCCCTTTTCCCGTGCCGCTTTCGCCGCTCAGTAATACTGGCTGGTTTGAGGCGGCGAACTTTTCCATCAGCTGTTTTACCTGCCTGATTGCGGTACTTTCTCCGAGGAAGCCGTCAAATACCGAATTTTCGCCGCAACACAGGGGTTCCGTGTTTCTGCATAAAAGTTCCGTGCACAGCCTGGTTATTGTACCGGGTTGGGGCGGATCAGGAAGCCAGTCATAGGCCCCCAGCTTCAGGGCCTGTACAATCGAGTTTACCTCCGAACGGGGGGCCAGGGCCAGAATCGCCGGGGAAAATGCCTTTCTGCGGATTTCCTTGAGAACTTTCTGCCAGTCCCGTATACCGAGATCGAGAATGACAGTGTTAAAGGATTCATGACCCCGGCAATCCTCGATGGAGCGGCACACTTCGGTACAGGAAGAGGGAGGCACCATGGCATCAATGAGGGAGGATGTAAGTGTATTGTCTGTAATAATCAGTAGTTTCAACATTTTTAATTGCATCCATAGTACACCATAACTCGGGATTTTGCAAGTAATTGGTCAGTCCACAGCGTTTTTCTGATTGACATGGAGGCTGGCTGCACGCGAGAATAGAAACGATGATCACCGAACGCCCGCTTCTCGGACTCTTTGACCGCGCCGCCATATACCGGCTTTTTTTACTTGTTCTTGCAGTTTCTCTGCTCTTTATCGCTGAAATAAGCCTCTATGCCCGGGCTTTTTCCCTCTTTTCTCTGGACCTGGTTCTGGCTGTTACAGCGGGAACCGGTTTTCTGGCCTTTTTCTGGCTCGTGCTGATGGTACGGCGACTTCTTAACCGTATCCTTAAGGAGATCCGGACGGGGGTATTTCCGGAGCAGCTTGTCGTCCGTCTTCTGGGGGTCATATCCGGGGGGCTTCTGCTGTTGCTCCCGGGCTTTATTACCGATTTCCTTGGTCTTGTGATACTCCTGAGTTTCCTCAAAAGGCTTGCCGGCAGGATACTTCTGGCTGTCTACGGAGAGAGGATCAAAGGCGCCTACGAGTATCTCAAGCTTTCCTGATGCGGGCAGAGAGCATTGCGAAGCTGAAAAAAAGGTAAGCGAATCCACGCAGCGTCCGCCACGGGCGTTTCAGGAGAAGGGGCAGCACATAACGGCCTTTCTCCCAGGATTCCCGGGAGATTCTTTTCTTTTTCCCGGCAAAAATTTCAAAACAGTCGCCGCAGTAGATGTATATTCCCTCCGAGAGTCTGTCACGGTTCTCCAGAAGCCATTTTTCCCGGCCCTTGATGCCCCGGCCGGTAAGCAGCAGGGACGGCGATGCCTTGCGAATGGCCAGAAGAATATTCTCCTCCGCCGGCCGCTTGTAATGACCCGCGCAGCGCCCCACGATATTGAGACCCGGAAAAGAGGTACGCAGGTTTGAAGTGGATATCTGGATATTACCGTGGGTTGACCCCAGAAGGTAGACCGATTTCCCGTAACGCTCCAGGCAGCCCAGAAGCTTGATAATAAAATCAAAGGGCATGTAGGTGGCGGGTACCGGCCGTTTGAGAAAGCGGCATACCCGTCCTGTTCCGCGGGTAACGGGGATAACCAGGCTCGCTTCCTGGAGAATGCGGGCGCGCTCATGACTGTGCCGGGCCCGGATAAGGTCCCAGGTCTCCACCAGAACTATCTGGTGTTTTCCTCCCCGTTCCAGCATCTCCCTGACTGCAGCGTCGAGGTTCTCCTCCGGCAGATCGTGTACCGGTACGGAAAGAAAATCTATGCGCCGTGTTCCGGCGACTTTAACTGCCATCTCCCTGACTCCCGCAGAATAGTCTGTACCGCCGCGACAGCGTAGATGGCCGCGGTTTCGGCCCGGAGTACGCTGTCTCCCAGGTAGATCGAATCATAATGCAAGGAAGAGAAAAGTTCCAGTTCCTTATGGGAAAATCCGCCCTCAGGGCCGATCAGAAGCCCGATCCTGCCGGATGTGTTCTGCAACAGTCCGTGCAGACCAGAATCCCCCAGGGGTTTCTCGTGAAAAAAAAGGACCGTATCCAGGTCCCTGGTAGTTGCTTTCAGGTCTTTGTGCCTTATGGGGAGCAGTATTTCCGGGGGGATCCCTGTTCCGCTCTGCTGCAGAGCTTCCCTGGCGACTTTTTTCCAGCGTTCCTGTTTACGCCGGAAGTCCCCGGGCTCGAGCCTGACGCTGGAATGATCACTTAGAAAAGGGACAATCCTGCGCACACCGCATTCCGTTGCCTGCCGCACAACCTGGTCCATCTTTTTCCCCCTGGGGATACCAAGGATGAGACTCAGCTGGAAGTCCGCCTCCGGTACTTTTTTGTTCTGCGGACGAATCTTCACAGAGGTGCTTTCGCTGTCCATGGACAATATGCAGCAGTCAAAGCGTCTGCCGGCGCTGTCGAGGGCCGGAAATTCGATTCCGGGACTCAGGCGCAGCACCCTGCTCAGATAATGGTGTTCCCCGCCGGTCAGAACGAGGTCCTCCTCGCCGGACCAGGAGGGGGGCAGCACAAACTGGCGCATCAGGCAGATGGTATAAGCTGTACAAATACCGAGCGGTTCCGGGGACCGTCAAACTCGGTCAGATAGATTCCCTGCCAGGTCCCCAGGGTCAGTCTGCCGTCGTGTACCGGAATCGAAACGCTGGGGCCCATCATGCTGGTCTTGATGTGGGCTGCGGAATTGCCCTCCGCATGGGCGTAGCCGTCCTGAAAGGGGACAATCCTGTTCAGTTCCATCAGCATGTCCCGCTGTACGTCGGGGTCGGCGGCCTCGTTTATCGTAACTCCGCAGGTGGTGTGGGGGATGTAGACGAGGCAGATCCCCTCCCGGAGACCTGCGTCGGCGACAATCCGTTTTACCTGGCTGCTGATATCCATGAATACGGTCTGCCCGGTGGTTTTTATCTTGAAATTGATAAAAGACATAATTACCGCACCTCCCCGGACTCGAGCATCTCCACAGCCCGCTGAAGAACCTTGTCGAACTCCAGGTCGTAGACCGGAGGAAAATCCATGCGGCGGTTGTATTCGCTGCGGACAAGAAAACGTATGTCCCGTTCATCGAGACTGATCCCCTGGTTCCGGAGTCTGTCGATAAAGGCGTCTACCTTCTCCGGGTCTTCCCGGGGATTCTCCTCCACAAAGGAAACGATGGTGTTGTTTTCGAATATCTGCTGCAGAGACGCCTGTTCCTCTTCACTCAGTTCTTCCGGGGGTATACCCAGATCCGGCTCTACTCCGACCTCATCCACGCTGATACCCGCCGGGGTGTAGTAGCGGGCAATGGTCAGTTTGAATCCGGTTTCTCCGAACTCTCTGACCCATTGAACGGATCCCTTGCCGTAGGTGGTTTCACCGATCAGGTATCCCCGGCCGGAATCCTTCATGGCACCGGCAAAGATCTCCGACGCAGATGCGGATCCCTTGTCCACCAGCACAATTACCGGTACCGTCTCCGGGATTTCCGTGGAAGAATCCGCGGTAAAGCGCTTGTTTTCGCTGGGAATCCGGGAACGGGTACTTACGATAGTCCCGGAATCGAGAAAGAGGTCCGCCACATCGACGACGGAATCAAGCAGACCGCCGGGGTTTCCCCTGACGTCGACGATAATGGACCGGTATCCCCGCTCTTCAAAGAAGTCGAAGGCCTCCCGTACCCTGTCGTCGGTATAGGGGGTCCAGTCGACGATGCGGAGGTACGCGATAGTGCCGATCATATCCTGCTTTATGGTGGGAACCTCGATAATCGCCCTGGTAATGGTAACATCAAAACTGATGGAATCCCGTCTGAGGATCTTAACCTTAACCTCTGTTCCCGGGGGGCCTTTCAGCTTGTCCACGACCTCGTCCAGGGTCAGTTCTTCGGTGGATTCTCCTTCCACGGCAGTGATATGGTCCCCGGCATGGATGCCGGCCCGGTACGCCGGGGCCCCTTCAATGGGCGAGACAACCTCGACGTACTGTGGATAGGGCCGCCGGGGGGTGGGTTCCAGCTCCAGGGAAGGATCCGGCTTGGATATGATCAGACCTACGCCGCCGAAGCGTCCGGTGGTGGTGTTGCGGAGCAGCCGCATATCGTTTTTCGTCAGGTAGACCGAATAGGGATCGTCGAGGCTTTCAAAAAGTCCCTTGATGGCTCCCATGTAGAGGGTTTCCGGGTCTATTTCCTCCACGTAGTTATCCTGTACGTATCTGAACAGAAAATTGAACATGTTCAGGTATTCCTGGGTATTCTCGGTCTGGGATTCCGCTGTCAGAACCGGGTTTGACAGGGCAGAAAACGAGATAAAAACCGCCAGGACGGTGGCCATGATCAGCAGTACAGGTTTCAGTTTCATGGTGCCTCCTCTATAGATCCTCTATAGAATAGTGTAGCCATTATCGCAAAGAAAATCACCTCCTGAAAGCCTCTTAGCCCTTCAACCTTGACTGGTCCAACTTGACTGGCGTAAGTGCTGTACGTACAATCGATACTATGATGCGACGTCCCTGGCTGTTTCTCGGTGAATTTGTATGGGAAATCCTGCGCCTGGCGCTGGTTTTCAACCTGGTTGTGTTACTTGCCAACCGGGAAGGTTTTTTTGATACCGCTGCTCTCCTGTTTCTGCTGGGTATTCCCGGAACAATCTACCCCGTCGGGATCCTGGCCCTCTTTTTCGAGCCGGACAACTCAAGCCTCCGCATGATCCTTGCCCTGGGCAAGGGCCTGATGGTTTTAACTGAAGCTGTTTTACTGGGACTCGTTTCTGTTCTGGGGACCTTTCTCTCCCAGGTATTTCCTGCTCTTCTTTCACTGCGGCTCCCGGCATCCCTTGGTCCTGCGATTCTGATTCTGCTTGTCGCCGATTTGCTTTTCTTCTTCCTTCTGTTATTATTTAAAACGTCCCTCTCCGGGTCCGGAGAAAGGGGCATTCCCGAACCGCCGATCGTGGAAATCAAGGAGGAGTAGATGCAGGTTTTGCCAATAGCAAGCGGTAAAGGCGGAGTCGGCAAGTCTCTGGTTGCGACGAACCTGTCCATCGCCCTGGCCCAGGCGGGAAAGCAGGTCGTGCTGGCGGATCTTGACCTCGGTGCCTCCAATATTCACCTGGTCCTGGGCCTGGGATCGGTCCGGGAGGGCATAGGAACCTATCTGGAGAATCCCGGAAAAAAGATTAACGATGTTGTCATCGATTCAGGTTACGAAAACCTGCGTTTTATTCCCGGAGATGCAGAAATCCCCGGTATTGCGAATATTAAGACTTCCCAGAAAAGGAAGCTCCTGAAGGACCTTGGGTCCCTGGACGCGGATTACCTGATAATGGACCTGGGGGCGGGAACGAATAATAATATCCTCGATTTTTTCCTTTACTCAGGGCAGGGAATTGTGGTTACCGCTCCAACCCTGACGGCGACCTTGAACGCCTATCTTTTTCTGAAGAATGCCATTTTCCGGATCATGAGCAACTCCTTCAAACGTAATTCCGCCGCCTGGGACTACCTGGACAAACTGCGGCAGGATGGGCAGTCCCTGCAGAAGGTCTATGTCCCCAAGCTGCTTGAGCGGATGAGCGCCGAGGATCCGGAAGGATTTGAGGTTTTCGAACGCAAGATGAGTCTTTTCCATCCCGGTCTCATCATGAACATGCTGGATGATCCCAAGGAGGGTGTCCGGGCACAGAAGATCCGGCGCTCCTGCAAGGAGTACCTTGGTCTGGATCTTGAACACCTGGGAATAATCTACCGTGATCATCTGCAGGATGTAGCCCTGAACTCCCGGCTGCCTATTATTGCCTATAAACCTCAGACGGTCCTTTCCCAGGCCATCTATCGTATTGCCGACAAGATTCTGCAGCAGGAGGGGGAAAACACCGGTCCCCTGGACTATATGACCCTGGATGACTCCTATTTAACCGCCGAACTTGAGGCGGAAATAGATTTTGACGCCAGGGTTTTTGAGATGGAGGGGATGCTCAATTCCGGCGCCCTCTCCTATGGGGATCTGGTGGAAACCATCAAATCGCAGCAGTATGAGATTTCCCAGCTGCGTAAAGAGAATGCTCTTTTAAAAAAGAAGATAGTAAGCCTGATGCAGGACAGACAGGATTTTTAATCCTGCCAGGCTGGGACAGGTAAGAGAGAAGAATGGCGGCGAAGGCAGATTCTGGAGCTTTTCAATTAATTGTTGATGAAACAAAACTATCCGCCGGTATACGATTCACCCCCCGGGCTGAAGGTGCCGAATATTCTGCCGAGGATCTCAGGAACTTTCTGACTGCCCAGGGAATACGTCAGGGAATTGACAATAAGGCCCTGTCCGAAGCCGCTGCACGTTTTTCCGAAGGGGAGGAGTCGGAAGCCGGAATGCTTGCCCTGGGGGAAGCCCCCCGGGATCCGGAACCGGCGCGGTATGAGTGGGAGGATCTTCCGGTCCCGGAGGATCTGAAATACGAGGCTTCTCTCGTGCTGGATAATGCCCCTCCTCCCGAAATTTTTCAGACCAGGACGGAAAAGGTTAAACGGCACAGGACGGTCCGAAAAAAAGGGCTTCTTCCTTTTATGCCTGTCAAAGAGAAGACCGTCGAAGTTGTAGAAAAGCTTGAAAAACAGGAAAAGGTTTATGTCGATCCCCGCGTTCTGGCTTTCGGCTGGTGTGAAAAGGATGCACGCATAGGAACCGTTCAACCCGGGAAGCCCGGGACACCGGGGGTCAATGTTTTCGGTCAGGCACTGCCTCCTAAAGTCGACAGCCGGTCCTTTTTCTGCGGCCAGGGGATACACCTGGAGAAGGGAACCTTGGTTGCCGGAGATTCCGGTTTCTTTCGCCGGGGAGATAACTGGATAGATCTTGTTCCCTATACCCTGCATCAGTGGGATGTCTCCCTCTCAGAAGACCGAAATACCTGTTATCTGGACTTCAATCCCGGATTCAAGGATGCGGCTCCCCCCGCGGCGGAGGATATTGTACACGCAGCCGTGGAACTGGGATATCCAAAGGAAAAGCTCCTGGCAAGTCAGGATATCCAGAACATGATTGCCGAAGCCGTAAAAGCCGGAACGGCCCTGAGAAAGCAGGGAATCTCCGTGGATGAAGACGGCTGGTTCGCTGTTCGGGTCTCCGAGGATAAACTGAAGGCACACCTTTCCATACGCAAACGCCGGGGAGGTGGCAAGCCCCTGGTTTTGAAAGAGGTCGGCGCGGCCATTGTCCAGGCAGGGTTCAAGGGGCTGGATAAGCCTGCGGTTCAGGCGGCTATCATGGAGTTTTACCGCGGTCCAGAGGCTGAAATGCGGGACTATGTTCTGGTGGAGGGAAAAGCCCCGCTTGCCGGCGATGACGAGAGTTTTTCGTTAAAGGTTACTTCCCTGGCCCAGGCGGATATGTCCGCCATTATCGGGCGGGCCGAACAGCTGCGCAGGGACGGGCTGATCGACCTGGAATCCTGGAACATCTTCCCCCCGGAGAAGGTCGAAAAGATGGCCCTTGTACGGGCAGAGCAGCTCGTGGGAGAGATAGTCAAAGGGAAGAACGGCGAGGCGGGAACCGATGTTTTCGGTGCCAGGATCGAAGCTCCAGCCGGAAAGAAGGCGCCTCTTCACGTCTGTGAGGGACTGCGCATAGAGAAGAACCTTATTGTGGCCGAGTCCGACGGAGTTCTGGAGATCGGCGAACAGGATGGTACTACCTACCTGCGTCATCACCCTCATAAAAGCGCATCGGTGTCTGTACGACTCTCCGAGGACCGGATGAAGGCCGTATTGACGGTCAGCCCTGTGGAAGGGACAGGTTTTCCCGCCACGGAGGAGGATATCCGGGAGGCCCTTAAGAAAGCCGGGGTGAGTCAGGGGATTGATGAGGAACTCTGTGCGCGGGTCTGTGCCCGGACCTCCCGGGGAGAGGCTGTAAGCGATATGGTCGTGGCGCGGGGAAGAGCCCCCCGGGATGCAGGCAGGGTGGAGGTAGACTTTAAAATCGACTTCGCCAGTGGAAAAGGGGTAACCATAAACAAGAAAGGGCAGGCGAATTATCGCAGCCAGGACCGCATGACCACCGTCAATGAGGGGGATTTGATCGCCGAGGTGCGGGTTCCCCAGGGGGAATCGGAACCCGGCTGGGATGTAACCGGTAAAACCCTGAACTCCCGCGAGCTGAAGCAGATTCCCCTGGAAGCGGGGGAGCATGTCGAGGTCCGGGAGGAGGAAGCCGGGCTAACCCGATTTTACGCTTCCGCTTCCGGAGAACTTATCCGGGAAAAGAACCTCATCAGTGTGCGCAATGTCTATACCATCGCCGGTGACGTGGATATGAAGACGGGTAATATAAAGTTCTCGGGTCCGGTCCAGATCAAAGGCTCGGTAATGCCGGGTTTCGTTGTCTTTTCCACCGGTGACGTGCAGATCGGAGGGCTCGTGGATGCGTCTCTGGTTTCCTCAGAGGGCTCCATATACATCGGGCACGGGGTCAAGGGAGGGGGAAAGGCCGTGCTGCGGTCGAAAAAGAACGTATATGCCGGTTTTATCGAGCAGGGACATGTAATGGCCGTGGGAGATATCGTCGTTAAGAACTCCTGCCTGCGTTCCTCCCTTCGCTGCAACGGCAAACTGGTTTTGAAAACCGACAAGGGAAACCTGAACGGGGGAATAGTCAAAACCCGGCAGGGAGCGGAGGTCCAGAACCTGGGAAACCCGAACGGTGTAAAGACCCAGGTCTCCTTCGGCCAGGATTATCTGGTAGCCGACCGCATTCAGGTGGAGGAGAAAGAGATTACCCAGACCCGGGACAAGGTAATAAAGCTGGATTCAATATTGAACCGGCTGGAAAAGGCGGGGGAGACGGAAAAACTCCATCGGGCCCGGCAGGAAAAGCTGAAGTTTATCAAGCTTATTGAAAAGCGCAGCCTGCGTCTTTTTACCCTGCGGGAAAAGTATGAAGAACACTACCCCTCCGAGGTGGTTGTGCGGGGCAGCCTGTATCCGGGGGTGGTGTTCGAGAGCCACGGCCGCTATTACGAGGTGGACAAAGCCGAATCCGGGGTCGTGGTTTTCTTCGATTCCAGGGTGGGCAAGATCCAGAAAAAGCCGATCAGTAAAGAGGAGTAGGTTTATGTCACTACCGCTGGCCTATCTGCAGTTTCCCGACTGGATATCTCCGGTCATTTTACCCGGCCTGCCCTTTCGCTGGTACGGCCTCATGTATCTCCTTGCCTTCGGGACCGCCTACCTCCTGGTGCGGTATCAGGTTCGAAGGGAGGAGCCGAAACTCTCCACTGATATTGTGGCGGACCTCTTTTTCTGGATAATCCTCGGCCTGCTTCTGGGTGGACGCCTGGTTTCTACCCTGATTTATGATACTTCCGGTATCTACTGGGTCAAACCATGGCTGATTTTCTGGCCCTTCGATGAATCCATGCGCTTTGTGGGGCTTCAGGGGATGTCCTACCATGGCGGCCTGCTGGGCGGAACCATCGGAGGAGTCCTTTTTTGCCGTCGCAGGGGGCTCTCTCCCTGGCTCTGGGCAGACAGGATTGCCCTGGCTGTCCCCCTGGGGTATACCTTCGGACGTCTGGGCAACTTCATCAACGCCGAGCTCTACGGCCGTGTTACCAGCGCCCCCTGGGGGATGGTCTTTCCCGGGGCCCCGGAATTTCCCCTCTCCGTCGACTGGGTGGCCGCCATGAGCCGCGAACTGGGTCTGGCAGCGGAGGGAGGCGTAAATCTGCCCCGGCACCCGAGCCAGCTGTACGAGGCTTTCGGTGAGGGGGTCCTTCTCTGGCTCTTTCTCTGGTTCATCATCCGGAAGCGAAAGAGTTTTAACGGATTTATAATGGGGTGGTATCTGATAGGGTACGGGGCTGTCCGCTTTGTAATTGAATACTTCAGGCAGCCCGACAGCAACCTGGGCTTTATAGTCGAACTGGGTTCTCCCCATTCCATCTATCAGACCGGAAGTTTCCTGAATTTCACCATGGGACAGCTCCTGTGCACTCTGATGATTCTTGCCGGGGCAGGGGTCCTGATTTTCGCCGGACATCGCTCCCGGAAATCCTGATTCTTATCGGGGATTCCCCGATGCCAGGATAGGGGAATCCCCGAAAAACAGTCTCAAGAATCCCTGATTGCGGGTTCGTGCTTTCCGCGTGATTATTGATCTGAGATCAGACCAATTTGGTTGCGCAGGAGCATGATCATGATGAATACGGCACAGGTTTCCCGGATTGAGAATGATGACTATTATGGCATCGACAGCGATCCCCTGGCCCTCTATCTGCGGCAGATTGCCGGATACCGCCTTCTCAGTAAGGCTGAAGAACTCAAGCTCGGGAAGGACATCGTGGAGCTTCGAGGACAGATAAAAAGCCTGGATAATGATCTGAGCCGCGGTACTATTGATTCTGCGGATTATCGTGCCCTTCGGAATTCCCTTGAGGCTGAGCTTGGGCTTCTGAAAAACCGCATGATAACATCTAACCTGCGGCTTGTGGTCTCCATCGCGAAGAGGTATCAGCACCGGGGTTTGAGCCTGCTGGACCTTATCGACGAAGGCAATATCGGTCTCATCGAGGCGGTTGAACGCTTTGATTATACCAGGGGCTGCAAATTCTCCACCTACGGCACGTGGTGGATTCAACAGGCGATCATAAAGGCGGTAGCCGATAAAGGCCGGACCATCAGGATTCCGGTCCATGTTCTGAACTCCATCAGAAAGTGTTTTTCCGTCTCCAAGTATCTGACCCAGGAACTGGGGCGTGACCCGCAGCTTCAGGAACTCGCCGATTATATGGATGTTCCCGAGGAAAAGGTCAAGCAGTTCATGGAATACACCGTTGATACCGCCTCGCTGGATACCACCGTGGATGACGACAACGCCACGAGTCTCTCCGACCTGGTTCGGGGCGACGAGTATGCCGAGCCCTTCGAGTCGGTATTTTCCAATTCCCTGCGGGATATTCTCGACCGGGTGCTGGACCAGTTGAGTTCCAGGGAACGAAGGATCCTCGAGCTGCGTTTCGGTCTTGGCAGTCAGGCGCCCCTGACTCTGGAGGAAATCGGAAGCCGTATGGGAATTACCCGGGAGAGGGTACGGCAGATTCAGAACAAGGCAATCGAAACCCTGGGGACCTTTTCCGCTATACAGGAGCTGCGGGAAGTTTTGTAAAGGGCTGGAGAAATTCGACAAGTCTTCGTTTTTTTGTCAAATCCCTTTGAAATTTTCCGTTAAATAGACAACACTTACTAAAGGGATACTCTGAAAACACCACATATCAAGATATAGAGGTGTTTTTGGAACCACCCTGGGAACGGACCAGTTGTGGCCCGGTAAATCCTAAAGCTCCCCCGTGAGCGTAAACGGAGTATGTCCTGCTTATGGCAAAGAAGATATTGATCGTGGACGATTCCAAAGCGATTCGTCAGAGCATACGGTTTGTCCTTGAACAGAATGAGTATCAGGTCCTGGATGCAGAGGACGGGCTTGACGCCCTGGAAAAACTGGAAAACGGAACAGTGGATCTGATCATTACCGATGTGAACATGCCCAACATGAATGGCATTGAACTCATCCAGGAGGTCCGCGGAAAGGACGCCTTTAAATTCGTTCCGATTATGGTTTTGACCACCGAGTCCCAGTATTCGGTTATGGAAAAGGGAAAAGCCGCCGGGGCTACCGGCTGGATCGTAAAGCCCTTCAGCACGGACAAACTGCTCGCAGCCGTACGAAAGGTTGTGGGGTAAAATCAAGAGTATCCATATGTCCCGATTTCGGCTATATTTTTTTTTAACACATATATACAGAGGTTGGAGATATGCCGAGATACCGTCGTCACGGTTTTGAAGAATTTGGCCCCCGCTTCCGCCAGCGGGGACTTCGAATGACCATACCCCGCCAGGTTATTCTGGAAGCTCTGGATGACTTTGATGGCTTTGCCAGTGCGGAAGACATCTTCATGCGGGTTCACAAGGATCATCCCGGGGTCGGACTTGCCACAATCTACCGGACCCTGATTCTTTTGACTGAGATGGGCCTGGTGAGCAAGATCGATCCCGGTGATGGGAAGTTTCGCTACGAACTCAGGGAGCAGAAGAAGGAGACCAAACATCAGCATCTTCTTATCTGTTCCCGCTGTTACCGGGTCATCCGCTATTCGGATTTTTCCGATGAAGAGCGGGACACCCTCCATTCAATAGAAGCCCGGCTGGAGAAGGCCCATGATTTTACCATACAGCGCCATTCCGTACATTACTATGGCATCTGTCCCAGCTGCCGGGAGCGGGAACGACCGGATAACAGTACCGACACTGGCATGGATAAATTGGAATAATTTAATAAAATATTTGCATAGACTGTTCTCTATATAATATACTTTGGTGAGTCTTATGCATTGGATAAAGAGGGGAGGAGATCGTGGCAGAAGAGAAGTACAGGCAAATCGATGACGACGACATGTTCCTCGTGGATGACGAGGACGAGCAGTATCAGGAAAACAAGTACCTTCTGTTCAATATCGGCAAGGAAATTTACGGCATAAACATTATGGTTGTTACGGATATCATCGAACTTCAGAAGATCACCGAGGTTCCTGATATGCCGGACTATATAAAAGGTGTGATCAATCTTCGGGGCAAGGTGATTCCGGTCATGGATCTGCGGCTGCGTTTCGGGATGGAGCCCAGGGCGTATGACGACCGGACCTGCATTATAATTGTTCACGTCGAGAATACCTCCATCGGGTTTATTGTGGATACCGTTTCCGAGGTAAAGGATATCCGCGAGAGCGACATAGACCCGCCGCCGAGTTTCAAGAAACATGCTGCCCGGGACCGGTATATATCGGGACTTGGAAAGGTAGACGAAGAGGTGCGGATCCTTCTGGATGTTAAAAAGATTCTGGAACAGGATGAGGATCTTAAGCTCGAGTCCATTGGCAGCGAAAAATAAGAGAAGGGAGAACTCCAGCAAATGTTTAAGAACATGAAGATGGCCATGAAGATGACAGTGGGATTCGGCAGTATCATTCTGCTCATCGCTGTCGCGCTTACCATTATTCTTATGAACGTAAAGACCATCCAGACCGATTCGGCGGCCCTTAATCGGGAGTACGTACCTGAGGTCAGAATTGCCAATGACGTGGAGCGAAACACCCTCCTGTACATGTATGCCATGCGGGGATACGGATTTACCTTCCAGGACAGCTACTGGAAAGAGGCCGCCGAAGCACAGCGTGCTGTGTTTAAAGCCCTGGATGAGGCTGAAATCCTGGCAGAAGAGTCTGTGTACCTCAGGAAGTTATCCGCCGGTGTGACGACAGCAAAAACCCGGCTCGGGGAGTACCGGGACCTGGCAGAGGAGACCAACAGGGTTATTTCCGGCGTTACCGGTGAGCGCACTGTTCTTGACGAGGCTGCCGCGGAATTCATGGGGCACTGTGAGGACTTTCTTATGGGGCAGAGTTCCAAGCTCAGCCGGGAAATTGCCGCCGGAGCAGGTTCCGGTGCTCTGAACGAGCGCTACCGTAAAATATCTTTGATTAACAATATTATTGAATTGGGCAATGCCATCAGGATCTCCAACTTCCGGGGGCAGTTGTATATCGATCCAGCAATAATCAATGGAGGGGTGGCCAATTTCAATACAATGGACTCCCTGCTGTCGGAAATCCGAGAAATAACCGTGGAACCCCAGGAACTGCAGGATCTGGATGATATAAAAGTGGCGGCGGATACCTACAAAGGGGGGATGCAGAATATTCTCGCCAGCTATAAACGGCTGGCAGAGCTGAACGAGGGCCGTATTGCAGCGGGAAATGATGCCCTTACTGCGGCTCAGGATACTGCCCGGGCAGGACTCGAGGGTACGGCGGAGCGTACCGATCGGGCACTCTCTCTGGTAAATCTTACCTTCACCATTGTAGTGGCGGGCATAATACTTGTAATCCTGATTTCCGTAGTCATCGCCCTTGCTCTGACCCGCATGATTACCAGGGCCCTTTCTCAGGGTGTGGCCTTTGCCGGTAAGATCGCCCAGGGAGATCTGGATGCTCAGCTCGATGTATACCAGCGGGACGAAATAGGTAAGCTTGCGGACGCCCTGCGGGATATGCTCAAGTCCCTGCAGTACAAGGCCGAGATGATCGAGTACTTCGCCGCAGGAGACTTCAGCCGCAAGGTGGAGCTTGCCAGCCAGAAAGACGGCCTGGGAAGGTCCCTCGAAACAATGCGGAACTCCCTGAACGACCTGCTGGGGCAGGTCAATGTAGCCATTGATCAGGTAACCTCCGGAAGCGAGCAGGTTTCCCAGGCAAGTCAGTCCCTTTCCCAGGGCGCGACCGAACAGGCCAGCTCCCTGGAGGAAATTTCCTCTTCGGTAAACGAGGTAAACGGACAGTCCCAGCAGAATGCGAAGAATGCGCTGGAGGCGAATGCTCTGGCCAAACAGGCTACCGAAAACGCCGAAAACGGAAACAGCCAGATGAAGGGGCTGATTACCGCCATGGATGAGATCAACGCCTCTTCCGACGAGATCAAGAAGATCGTCAAGATCATCGATGACATCGCTTTCCAGATCAACCTGCTGGCACTGAACGCCAATGTAGAGGCAGCCCGGGCTGGTAAATACGGCCGAGGATTCGCCGTTGTTGCCGAGGAGGTTCGAAACCTTGCCGCCAGGGCTGCCGAGGCTGTCAAGGAGACGACCGTCTCTGTGGACAAGACGGTGGAGAGCATCGAGAGCGGCAACCACGCGGCTGAAGCCACCGCATCTCAGCTGGAGGAGATTGTCGGCGGCGTCGGCAAGGTCGCCACCTTCCTTGAAGAGATTGCCCAGGCAAGCCGCGAACAGGCTCAGGCTGTCAGCCAGGTAACCGAGGGACTGGACCAGATCGACCAGGTAACCCAGGCCAATACCGCCTCCGCCGAGGAGAGCGCTTCCGCCGCGGAAGAGCTGGCCTCCCAGGCTCAGCATCTGCAGCAGATGATAGCCCAGTTCACCCTGGAGGCCCGCACAGTGCGTCAGCTGGAGGCTCCCAAGGCTCAAACCTATCATGGTAGCGGAGGGAGATCTTCCCACAAGCCGGTATCCAGGCAGAGCGCAGCAAAGCGAAATTACAACGACAGCTACGAGGTCGAGGAGACGGGAATTAAACCGGTGGATCCATCGGAGGTTATTAAACTCGACGATGACGATTTCGATCGTTTTTAGATGTTATATGCGGCCCCCTTTTTCAAGGGGGCTGTAGTCATTTAAGAATTTCAGGTTCTAAAAAATCATATCTTTTTGCCGACAGAGCCGGATGACTGCTGTTGATACCAAATAACTGTCTATAATACAGACACTTATTATTTCTGTTGAATCCTGATAAATTGGCATGTATATTGCAGAGTTAACATAGAGTTATAGTATATGAATAATTTACAGCAGAGTGGCATCCTGTCATTACCATTAGACTATTTTCCATCCATACCCGTTCCTGTCCGTACGGAAGTTCTGCGGAAAAGTATTCACATGCTTGTGGCTCTGGTACCCTTCGCTGCTTCCCTGAATCAGGGTATTACCCTGGCCCTGCTTGCCGCGGGAACGATTGTTTATACATACGCGGAACTGCTGCGCTGCATGGGCGTTCGGGTCGTATTGATCTCCCGCCTGACCGCCATGGCTTCCCGGGAACGTGACCTGGGCAGGTTTGTTCTGGGTCCGGTGACCCTGGGAATCGGCACCATGCTGGCCCTGCTTCTGTACCCGGCTCCCGCTGCGAGTATTGCGATATTTGCCCTTGCCTTTGGTGACGGCCTTGCCAGTCTGGTGGGAAAACTTTTCGGAAGGATCCGGATTCCCCATACCGGCGGCAAGACAATTACCGGGAGTGCAGCCTGTTTCGCCGCGATATTCCTCTCCGCCCGGGTTGTCGGAGCGAGTGCAGAGACGGCTCTGGCTGTCGCCTTCGTATCCACCCTGGTGGAAATGCTGCCTCTCAAGGACCTGGACAATATCCTGCTGCCCCTGACTGCCGGCACGACGGCCGCACTGTTTGCCTACATGCAGATCTGATTCATATCCACAGATATATCTCATGGGTTCTGCGGGAAAACAGGTTTATACCGACGATTATACCGGCGGCTGCGACTATGCGAAGCCACAGGACTTCACTCCCAAGGGCAAGATCGTATCCGAAGAGAACAATGCTTCCTCCCAGACCGAGCCACAGGAAATCCCGGCTGTTATTGCGGATCCATGCAACGAGGAAATTGATTACCGCCAGAATGCGCAGGGTAATCATCACTATGCTGACATCGCCAATGGTGACAAGGTCAAGGCCTGTATCCGTTTGCAGGGATGCTTCCGCAACCGGCAAAAGGGACGAGAGGGTAAAGGCTGTGAGCAGAGAAATCCCATAGGCTATGGAAACCTTCTGGTACTGCATCCCGTTGGCGAACAGACCGGCTGTAAAGAGACTGAAAATCCCGAAAAAACGAGCCATATATAGAAGCCGGATTACCAGTTGATACAGGTAAACGGGGACCTGCAGTTCCCGCAGTGCCGGAGGAAAAACCCTGGCCCCTTCAATTCCCATGGACAGCAGAAAAAGTATGAAGAAAAATATTTCCGGTGATGCTGTCTTGCGAAAACGTTTATACAGAACAAGGCTGGATATGAGGGATGTCAGCTGCAGAATGAACAGAAAAATCAGATCCGCGTTATAGACCGAAGCCAGTGTACCAAGAAACTCCCGAATCTCCGTCACCCCTGCCGGAAAGGGTACCAGAAGGGAAAGGCTCAGGCAGAAACCGGCGAGGAGCAGCAGGTTGAACCCGGCTCCGAGAAGAATAATTGCGTTTCGCAGACTTAAGGTCATACCCCTATTGTGACGAAAAACAGGCAGCTGATCAATCGAAACCCTGCTATGCTTATTGCTCAACTTTTTTGGAATTTGTTCGATATTTGTAGTATGGAGGCACAAGGTATGTTTAAAAGAGGTTGTATTCTGTTGCTACTGCTTGTCGGGCTGGTTGTCCCGAGCCTGGCAGGTGACGTGGCGACCTATGTCAATCTTGGGTTTTCTGTAAATTCCCGCTATTTTCTCTTCGGCTACTACGGAATTGACGATAAAACCTCAAATCCTTATGCCAATATGTATCTGGTGGATGTGCATGCCAACGAATTTGTGCCGGAAGGCCGCATGCGGGGCATCTATCCGGTGGAGGTTTCCGCAGGACAGGATGGTTCCGGTGCTCTGTATACCCTGTTTGCGGACAACGTGGAGACCATCAAGGAGTATGGTATAGATCATCTCCGTTCCGGCAGGATTGTCTATCTGCTGATTAACGGAGCGGAACCGAAATCCCATCTTGAGTTCCGGGATTTTGAGCGCAACAGCAGTGTAAGCGTGGACCTGGTTCAGAAGAGTGAGGGGTCAGGAAAAACGGTACGCTCCGCCTTTCATTTAAACCTTAAGCTGAAAGACGCGAATGGAAAAACCCGCGACTATGTTGTCGGGCTTCCGGATTATTACAGATCCGGGGTAAAGCGCTACAGAATAAAACAGGTCTGCTATTCTCCCGATGAAAGCTCCCTTGTATTCATCCTCGAAAAAGAGGAGCTCGACGGCGAGGGCTCCGATATCCGCTATATGGTGGAAACCGTCAAGATCCGCTGATCCTGTGGTTAGCATTAACGGATGAAAAGCCTGACTATCGGTGGTATATTGTTTTCGGGGTCTCCATCTATGAAAAACAGTACACTGCTGATACTGCCGGTTGTTCTCTTCTCCCTGGTTCTGGCCGCTCCGTGTGAAGCTCTCGATCTGGCTGCTTTCGATGTACATTCCGGGCTTCTCTGGATGATAGACGAACCTGCCGACGATGAGACCACCGGTGCTCCTGATCCCCTGCTGACCCCCATCGGGGCCGCCCTGAGTTATCCCCTGAACGAGCGCCTGAGCTTTGACCCGGGAATTTATGTTTTCGGCTTGAATTACGGATTCCAGGAATGGGACCGCCCGCGGCCTGCCCAGATAGAGCACCGGGAGATGTATGTGGTCTCCCTCCTGCTTAATCCCGCCTTTGTGTTCACCTTTCCCTGGACAGAACGCATCAGCTGGGGCACGGTGCTTTCTCCAAGCCTGCTTCTACGTATTCCAACGCTTACCGCCGAGGGCGAAGAGGCTGCTCACAGCGACATGCTGAGCTATTTTATGGGTGCCGGAAGGTTTATCTTTCCCGAGGCGGGCTTATTCCTCGATATCGGGGTAAACGAAAAGATTTCCTTCAGGCCGGGATTGCGCTTTTTCCTGCCGGTTTTTCATCTCTGGGACGGGGATCCCCTGGCCGATCAGAGTCTGATCTATTTTGATGCGGCCCTGCGTTTTCGACTCTCCTCCGGCGGGGACTCCGGCTCCTGAACCCTTCAGAACCCTAAACGTAATCCTTCAGAAAGATCTCATGGTGCTGATCTTCGTGTCTGGCCGCCAGAAGTCCGGCAAAGGCGGCTGTGGCCGTATCCAGAACCACGCCGTAGCTGATCAGAAGGGGCAGAACTGGTCGCAGGA
The DNA here is from genome assembly GCF_002087085.1 of Marispirochaeta aestuarii. Lineage (NCBI taxonomy): Bacteria > Pseudomonadati > Spirochaetota > Spirochaetia > Spirochaetales > Spirochaetaceae > Marispirochaeta > Marispirochaeta aestuarii. The sequence continues at coordinate 133,920 of NZ_MWQY01000012.1, forward strand.
TCAGGTATCCTTCTTCGATACCTCTGCCATACCATGAGCAGAGGAGGGCAAGACCGATAAAAACGGCGCTCCCCGGGAAGGGGCCGGTCAGGAAGGAAACCAGAAAGGAGAAAAGCATTACCCAGAGGACTGCAGAGACGGTAAGTCCCAGGGATGAGTAGGATTTAAGAATCACGATAAAGGCAATACCGGTAACCATGGCGCTTCCTGCCTTGCCGAACATGGCGTAGAGAGGAAACAGCGCGGAACCGACCCTCCTGGAAACTCCCAGGTTTTCCCGGCCGTGGTGAATCAGACTCATAAGGGTAAAATAGGCGTCCCCGGAGACCGCTGCCGCAGCAAGGGGGGTGATAATCCCGTAGAGCCACTTGTAGGGGTTCTCCCTGCCTCCCAGAAAGTAGAGGAGCAGAGGAAAGACTCCGAAGAGAATGAATACCCCGTTGATTGAAAGCAGCAGCAGCAGCTGACCAAAAAGCTCGAACTGGGGAATCCGGTTCACGGTGAAAACCATGTTCGCCGTCAGGGCGATCATTCCAAGACCCAGGATTTCCACGATGAATTTGTTTCCGTGATAGAGGATCCGCGAGAAGGCGTCAAAAAGCTGCACCACCGGGCGGCTTATGGAGCGATCAAAGGTGAAATTCATTCCCAGAAAGAGGGCAAAAACATAGATGGGAAGAAGAAAGCTCCCGGCGCCGGTGAATACCGTAAAGATATTCCGGGGAAAGATGGATTTGAGAATTTCTCCCACTCCCGGGACGGAGAAGGGCGACTCCTGCTCAATGATAATAGGTATGCGGTCCGGAGCGAGGAGTACCACGGAAGCTGTGCCGATCAGTACCAGCAGAAATGTTGCAGCCAGACCATACAGAACTCCCCGGCCGAGAACACGCAGGGTCATGTTTTCCTTGCGCAGTTCAAATATTCCCACGGCTAAAGAGAAAAAGACCAGGGGAAACAATACGTAATAGCCAATATTAATAACCAGTTCCGCTGCATACTGGAAGAACTCAGCGGCCCCGTCTTCCGGCAGATATCCCCCCAGAAATGCTCCGATGACAAGCCCCAGGAGAACCTTAATCCATATCTTCATGTGCCTCGACCTTAGCCTATAGTATGTATTACCGTCAATGCGGTTGTATCAGCGGGAAAAATGGGAGAAAATTCCTCCCCGTTCTCCGGGACGCATCCATTTTCCCCAGCGTTTATCATCGTTGGCCCTGAGAATTTCCGTTACCTCCCGGTAAAAATCCTCGGCATTCTCCCGGTGGTCCTCGAAGCCCCGGATCCGGATCCTGCTCTCTCCGTAGACCTGGAAGAGGGCGCTGCCCATCTGCCGGAAGGCCCCCTCCATGGCTGACTCGAGGGACGGCCGCACCGAAGAGGGATAACCTGCAAGAAGCAGGGTAAGGTCTCCCCGGGAATGGGTATCGAAGTGGTTCAGGATCTCCTTGCAGATAAAAAGCCCTCCCCGCAGGGCTGTGTCTATGGAGATGTCGATAATTGTGCCTGGAACCTGGTGCAGGGGCCGGGACTCTTCGCCGTGTTCGTACAGAAGATAGGCTTCGTCGATTACGGCAGCCTCATTCTCGATGGTCAGCATTGTATTCCTGGCGGAGATGGGAGACCGGGGATTCCAGGCCAGGTGCCGGTAGCCTTCAATCTCATCGGCGTTTTCTTCCAGTGTCGGAGAGGCCAGAAAGAGAGTGTCGCCCCGGTCCAGAAAAAAATCCAGCAGCACGGAGGGGAACGGATTGCGTCGTGAGATCAGAAGCGTCGTCTTTCCCATAGCTTAGGATACTATCCCCTCAAGGGTGGTCTTTCAAGGAGGAATCACCCATTTTTTTCTCCTCCCCCTCCTCCCTGTTCAGGAGATCGATCAGCCGTGTGAGCCTGAAGGATGAGCGTTCCTCACACTCGAGCCAGGTATGCAGGGTGTTGAAGAGCGAGTCGATCCGGGGATGGGCCTTGGCCCCCGGTTTTTCGGTCAGCTGTACGACGGCAATGCAGAAGAACCACCAGAGCATATCCTCGAAGCGATCCTTGTTGAACCAGAGAATGTTGTTGTAACGGTTAACCAGCAGAAAATCCTGTATCTCCTGTTCATGAAGAAGTTCCGCCAGGTAGCGGTTGCCATCCCGGTCCCGAACACTGAGGTGCCAGTTCTGGTAGGAGGTAAGCAGCTTGACAAGGCTCACGGCATAATCCGCCTTGGGCCAGCTCAAACCGGCATGGCTGAAGATATCCCTCAAGGGGGTCCCAAGATGCCAGTCGTCGATGAGGGAACGGGAAACCCCGGGGTTCGAGGTCTCACCGAAGGCCCCGCTCAAACCGTGGGTAAGACACCAGGCGGCGAATACCGATGGAGCTTCGGGGCGCATCTCGAGGCCCCGCTGAAGGTAGCCCCTGAAACCTGCCAGCTCTTCCTCGATGTCTCCCCGGGAGGAGAGATCGAAGGTCGCGATCTGCAGTACCGCCCGGGCGGCGGAGGGCATGACGTTCCGGGGCGGGTGTTTCTTATCCGATGCCGTGCTGAGAAAACTGCGGTAATCCTCCGCCCAGGAGGCAAGAAAGCCGGTTTCCGGTTTTTTCTGGTTGAACATGGCCTCCTGAAAGACGGCGATAATCTCCGGGCGCAGGGTTCTGGCCAGTTCCTGATGCAGGGGTTTCATGTGCATGAGCCGGATTTCCCGGTCTATTCCGGAGCAGCCTGAACCCTTCAGCTTCTCGGCTATACTGCGGTAGCTTCCATCGGGATCATCGGCAACGATACGCATATCGAGATAGACCTGGCAGCCGTAACCCGGAAGCACGGCGTCAAGACCCCGGCGGGCCAGATCACGACAGTTCCGTATAAACTCCAGGTCCGTGGCATGCTGACGCATGATGAGCCAGCGCCGGGGGTTGTCCGGTACTCCCAGGGCCTCTCCAAGGCTGCGCCTGTGCAGCTCTCCGTCCCGTTCCTTGTCCCGGTAGGGAACGGAGGTCCGGATGCTTCCGGCGGCACTCTCCAGGCTGTTGTTGTAGAGCACCAGGGCAACTTCGTCGCCTGAGCGGTTGGTATAGGCAAAGACGTTCTGGTTGACTCCGCTGGGCCCGATAAAGTCGAAAAGGGTGAACTCTTCGGATTCAGCGAACAGGGCCCGCCGTTTGAGGAGGGGAAAAATCTCCTGTTCGTGGCGTTCAATCAGCTCCTGATTCGGGCTTTCATCCTTGTAGGCACGGCTGTACTCCATGCCGTACTTTTCGCTGAAGCCCTCGATCTGGCCGTGGCCGAACATGGGGAGACCCGGCATGGTGACCAGCAGGGTGCAGATACCGAAATATTTGTCGCCGCTGCCGTACTGGGCCAGGGCGGTTTCCTCGTCGGGATTGTTCATGAAGTTGACGAAGCGCTTGAGAATTTCCCGGTCGAACTCCAGGGTGTTCTTCAGGGTGCTGCGGTATTTATCGTTTTCCTCGTTTTTGAGCATGTTCATGAATGCGGAGTTGTACACCCGGTGCATGCCCAGGCTGCGCACGAAATACCCCTCCATCATCCAGAAGGCCTCCGCCAGCAGCAGAGTTCCCGGTACCTCCCGGGCGACCCGGTCCACAACTTCCCGCCAGAACTCCTCCGGAATGGCCCGTTCAAAATCGGCCTGAGAGAGGGCATGCTCCGCCCGGGACGGGATAGATCCTCCTTCGCCTGGTTCCGGGAACCAGAGCCGGCGTATATGCTGTCTGGCCAGGGTCATGGCCGCATCAAAGCGGATTATGGGGAAATTCCCGGCTACCTTGAGAATAGTCTGCACCACCGCTTCCCGGACCCCGGGATTCAGGTAGTTGAGCTGGGCTGTGTCGTTCCAGGGCATGTGGGTGCCGTCGTTTCCATGGTAGATATAGCGAACCCGGCCTGTGGAATCCTCCACGTGTTTGAAGACCACCGCAGCATCGCTGTGATCGAAGTAGTGGTCCTCCAGACAGGTTGTGTACCCTTCACGGGATGCGAGGTTCTCCCCGGAGAAGCTGTAGGAGGGATAGGGTGATACCGGTACCTGGAGGTAGTACTCCGGGTGTTCATAGATCCAGTCAGCGTCTATACCGGTATGGTTGGGAACCATGTCGCTGGCAAGGCGAAGGCCGAACCTGGCTGCCTTTATGCGCAGCGCCTCCAGGGCTTTTTCTCCTCCCAGTTCGGGACTTATGCGGTACGCTTTCAGGGAGTAGGCGGAGGCCTCGGCCTGGGTATTGCCGAAGAGGTGCTTGATCCGTTTGGAGGCTCCGCTGCGTTCCCAGATACCGATAAGCCAGAGGGCGGTAAAGCCCCGCTCCGCAAGAAGGGAAAGCTCCTGATCGGGGATGTCGTCCAGGTGTGTGTAGTTCCTGCCGTATTTGACGGAGAGCTGGTGCAGCCAGACCAGGGTGTTTTTGGCTATCATCACCACCATGGGCATCCAGGCCTGGTCGGGACTGAAGCCCTCGAAGTCTCCCTCTGAATAGGAGTAGGGGTGCTGTTCCCCCGGTCCGCCGCCGAACCAGGGTCGCTCCTCCTCCGCCAGAAAGTCGAGGCTGCTCAAAAGGGGAATGGTCAGCTCGCTGACAAGGTCGCTCCAGTTCTCCCGGATGTAGATGAGCTGTTCCCGCACCGAACGGGGATGGAGAGTCAGGGGACGGCGCAGCATCTGCAGCAGGGATTCTCCGGATTCAGCCTGGGCGGGAGGAATGAACAGGGTATCCGCTGCATTTATCAGGCCGGCGTAGGCGCTGTTCCGGGTAAGTTGAGTGTCATCGATGAGTTCCCGAACCCTCTCCGCCGCGGGATTCTCGTTGCTCAGACGCAGAAGGATCAGGTCCGCCAACAGTTCATGGGTCTCCCGGGGACCGTCGGGCTCGGCGGGAAACTCCCTGTTCACCAGCTCCGTCAGTTCCCGGAGCTGCCGTTCATCTCCGGAATCCGGAAGGATCCTCCGGATACCCTTTTCCGAAAGGGTATCTCCCTCTCCGGCCTGTTTTCTTAGGATAAGCCGGTAGATTTTCTCCAGCATTCCCAGTCCGTAAAGCTCTCCGGCTCTGAGTATTTTTTCCGGATCGATTTCGTCTCCCCGGGAGGAGTTTACCAGGTGGCAGATGGAGCGGACGGCGTGAAAACTCGAAAGATCCGGCCGCCCTGCGGAGTCCAGGAGGGGACTCCCCAGTTTATAGGTCTTGCGGGATTGCTTGTTGATTATCATGATAACTTGGTACTCCTGGGCTCCGTTTTTCCAGCTCTCGTGCGTTTATTATCAGCATCTGCAGCCTGTTCTCCACGTTGGCAAGACTGGTATCCGGATCAAAGTCGAGGGAGAGAACCTGAATGTGGGGGAGCTTCTTTTTTACCGATTTGATTATTCCCCGGCCGGTAATGTGGTTCGGCAGACAGCCGAAGGGCTGGATTATAACGAAGGAGTTGACCCCCCGCATACTCTGATCGATTATGTCAGCCGGAATCAGCCAGCCCTTCCCCGAGTTGAAGACCGGGTCTACGAGACCGTCGATGTGCACTGCAAGATCATCGTACCTTTCCCTGGTTTCAAAGAAGCGAAAGCTCCGGTTGATCCCTTCCATAAGGCTGATACCCCAGTCTATCAGATTGTCAGTGGCGATGGATTCCAGGGCTTCGAGAAAAGGAAAGCGCACGTGAAAGCGGCGCATGGACTGCCGAACCGTGGAGGCGTCCTTCTTGAATACGTCGATCATGGGGGGCATGACTACCTCCATGCCGTTTTTCTCCAGGTACTCCTCGATGTGGGCGTTGGAAACGGGGTGGTAGTTGATAAGGATCTCTCCGATGACAAATACCCTGGGCTTCCGCTCCCCCTCCACAAGGGGAATGCGGTTAAAGGCCGTCACAGCCGACCGGTACTCCTCCAGGGCGGCCCTGGTTCCCCGTTCAAAGCCCTGTTGGACACGTTCCAGCCAGTACCTGTGGGTCCTGTCGGTTTCGCCGGAATTCTGTTCATAGGGTCGAAGGCGCCGGGCCATGCCGTCCAGGCTGTCACCGATAAGGATGGCCCAGAGCATGCGGTACTGGAAGCTAATGCCGAGTTTGAGTCCCGGGTGTATCCCCTTTTTATCCTTTCCGGTGGTTATAATGGGTACCTGCGGGTACCCGGCGTCGTCCAGGGCTTTCCGTGCCACCGTCGCGTACTGGGCCAGTCGACAGTCGCATTCGAAATGGGCCAGGCCCAGGGCGAAATCGTCGGGACGACCCGAGGCCTCGATATGGGCCAGGGCTTCTCCGATATTCAACTGGGCGGGAAAACACATATCGTTGTGGACATATTTTTTTCCCAGTTCCACTGCCCGCTCGCCGGCAAGTTCCATGGGGATGGCTCTGTATCCTTCTCTGCGGAGTACCGCGGCGGTGAGCCGGGTAAAGGTGGGGGAGAGGTTGGGAACCAGGATCGTTTTTTCGCTCCGATGTCCCCTGGTGTACTTGGCTGGAAAGGGGTCCGGAAGCTTGTGTGTGGCCGTATTTTTTCCTGTCCGCACCCGTTTTGCCCGGACCGTTTCGACAAAGGATTTGATCCGGATGTTCAGGGGGCCTGGTACATCGCTTTCGTCCAGTTTCAGCACCAGGGGATCCTTGTTCCCTCCCGCCTTCATGATACGTATGATCTCGTCGGAGATAACCGCGTCATGCCCGCAGCCGAAACTGACGATCTGAACCAGTTCCAGGGCGGGATGTTCCGCGGCAATCAGGGCGGCTTCGAACATGCGCACGTGAAAATTGATTGCCGTCTCACCCCGTACCCCCGAAAGATCCACCTCGTTGAAGCCGGGCAGGCTGTCCACGGTGAGGACGGGGATTCCGTGGCGGGTGAAAAAGCGGGAGAGGTCGTGGTTGACCAGAAAATCGTTATGGTAGGGTCTTCCCGCCAGTACCACGGCGAAATCCCCTTTTTCTTCGCTGCTGCGGATAATCTCCCTGCCTTCGTTCTGCAGGGTCTGCCTGAACTCGCCCTGGGCCCTGTCTGCTTCGGCAATGGCCTGCTTGAGCACCTGTCGCGGGATGTTGTAGGTGGAGGCAAAGTAGTCCGCCAGCTGCCTGTCCCGGGACCGGAGGTCGTACCAGTGGAAGGCCGGGGTATCCATGGGGATTCCGTGGAGGATGGCCGGTTCGTGGCTCTCCTTGAGGATCAGGGGATAGCCCTGGACCACGGAACAGAGGTAGTTGGAGACGGCGCTTTTGTTTTCCGACTCCATCCGCAGCATCATGGGCATGAAGATGCGGTCCACCCCTTTTTCAATCAGGTCCATCAGGTGGCCGTGGGCTACCTTGCCGGGAAAACAGGCGGTATCCGAGGGAACATAGCGCAGTCCCGCTTCATAGAGTTTACGGGTGCTCTCCCGGGAAATTTGCACCTTGAAACCCAGGGAACTGAATAGGCTCCGCCAGAAGGGCATGCTGTGCCAGAACTCCAGAACCCGTGGAAGGCCGATGGTATAATTCTTGGGAGGGCTGAGCTCCCGGGTTTTGTAATCAGCAAAAAGGAGCTCCCGCCTTCTGCGCATCATGTCTGGAACGGTGTCCAGTTTTTGACTGGCGGCCTTGAGTTTTTCCCTGACTCCGGGATCTTTTACGTCCCCGATTATCTGTCCCCGTTCGCAGCGGTTTCCGGTTATAAACCTCGATCCGTCAGCAAAGCTGACCAGGGTCCGGCTGCAGTTATTGGAACAGAAGGGGCAGATGTGCCCCGGTTCCTTGGTAAAGGAGAAGTTGGCAAGGCCCTCCTGTCCGATAAATCTGCTTTTTCCGGAAAGATTCTGCTTCTTTGTCAGCAGGGCAATACCGATGGCACCCATCTCTCCGGGGAAAGGGGCCCGGGTTATCCGCTTGCCCGAGTACTGCTCAAAGGCCCGCAGAACCGCGTCGTTCTTGAAGGTCCCGCCCTGAACCACCACCGAGTCTCCCAGGGCGTCCAGGTTTGATACCCGGATGACCTTGGTAAAAACGTTCTCGATAATCGACTTGCAGAGACCCGCCATAATATCCTCCGGGGTCTTGCCGTTCTTCTGTTCCGTGATTATCGAGGAGTTCATGAATATTGTGCAGCGGGAGCCGAGTTTGGCAGGGGCGGAGGAGGAAAAGGCCTTTTCCGCGATCTCCTCCACCGGGATCTCCAGGGAGTTGGCATAGGTTTCCACGAAGGAGCCGCAGCCGGCGGAACAGGCCTCATTGAGGACGATGCCGGTGACGATTCCGCCGGTGAGGGAGATTGCCTTCATGTCCTGGCCGCCGATGTCGAGAATGAAACTCGCCTCCGGCTGGTAGTGGAGGGCGGCTTCTGCATGGGCCACGGTTTCCACGGTGTGATAATCCGCCTTGAAGGCGGCGGCGAAGAGCCCTTCTCCGTAGCCGGTGCTGCCGGCGCCGAGGACCCTGAGCTTGACTCCCTGGGCTTCAAAGTGACGATAGCAGTCAAGCAATCCCTGCTGTACTACCGTCAGGGGATCTCCGTTATTGCCGGAATAGAAGCGGTAGACCACCTCTTCCTCTTCGTTCAGAAGGACGAACTTCGAGGTTGTGGATCCTGCATCTATACCCAGATATACGGAAAGCTCCGTTCCCGCGGGATGGGCTGGGCTTCTGAAGGCTGTGAGAGGATATCTCCGGTGGAATTTTTCCTTCTCTTCAGGGGAGGAGAAGAAGGGAACCGCCTCGAAATCCCGTTTGTCGGCGTATTCTCCCTGGGGACGGGCCAGAGCCTTCATGGCCTCGATCTCCTGGTAGCGGTTTTCATCATCTCCGAACATGATTCCCACCGAGAGGGCGGTGCCGTAGGCTACAATCACCTCCGGCCGCTCCGGCAGAATGATCTCGTGCTCCTTGAGTCCGAGACGTTCGGCAAAAACCCGGATCAGCACCGGATTAAAGGTCAGGGGACCGCCCTCGAATATAACGGGCGGGACGATCTCCATACCCTGGGCGAGACCGCCGATGGTCTGTTTGGCAATGGCGTGAAAGGTTGAGAGGGCGATGTCCTCTTTGGATACCCCCTGGTTCAAAAGGGGCTGAATATCGGTCTTGGCAAATACCCCGCAGCGCCCGGAAATGGGGTAAACCGTCTTTCCCCGTTCGGCGTAACTGTTGAATTCCGTGGAGGTAATCTTTAACAGGGAGGCGACTTCGTCAATAAAGGCTCCGGTACCGCCGGCACAGGAGCCGTTCATGCGCATGTCCGAGGCCATCAGCCTGCCGGTGTTCTCGTCGTGGTGGAAAAAAACGACCTTCGCGTCCTGTCCGCCCAGTTCAATGGCGACCCTGGTCCGGGGAAAGAATTCCCGTATGGCCAGGGAGTTGGCCACCACCTCCTGAATGTAGTGTCCGTTTACGGCCTTGGCGATGATCCGCCCGCCGGATCCGCAGACGGCCACGTTGAAATCGGCTCCAGGAAAGAGCGCATGGGCTTCTGCCAGCAGTTCCCTGGCGCAGGCAGCCTGCTTGGCCCCGTGACGACGGTATACGGCGTGGAGAAGTTCTTTTGTTTCAGGGTCGACAAGGGCAATTTTAAGGGTAGTGGATCCGACATCAAGTCCGGCCCAAATTTGAGAACGGGACATTGTTTTTCCTCTTGCCTGCCGATGATAGTAATTATTCCGGTTTTTGTCGAGCAGTCGGGTCTGATTCCGCGGTAATGCAGGATTCTCCGGCAACGTTTTCCGGAATAAAAAGTATGGCAGATTCTATCTGTCAGTCTATTATGCAGAGGGTCAGACGTGAGAATACTAATGAAAAAATTTGTAACATAAATGTAATACAGGCTTCAGATTTGCTTCATAAATATTCCTTAGATTGTACTTGAACACCGGGAGGAAGAATCCCGGATGAAAGATGTGTTCTGGAGGATAGTAAGTATGAAACGCTACTTTTTTGTTTTTTTTGCCGTGTTTATTCTTGTTTCCGTAGCCGTCTGGGGCGATTCTGATACCCATGATCAGAGCATTGCGGATGTGGAGTCTGAAATCAGGGACGTCCTGGGACTGACCATGACCGAAAACATAAATCCGGAAAAGGTTCCTGACAACCTGATGCTCGAACTTGGTGACGCTGTAATGGCCAGTCATGTCGGCAGTGGAGCGCAGCACGAATGGATGGACCGGATGATGGGCGGAGAAGGCTCCGATTCGCTGGACTCTGCACACCGGTGGATGGCTTTCCAGTATCTTACCGGCGGCTATGGTGCTTCTGGTATGGGGGGTTACGGTATGATGGGAGGCGGCATGATGGGCGGCGGCATAGGCCGCGGCTGGGGCCTGATGAGCAATTCGGGGGTAGAGAATTATTCCAACCCCTACAATTCGCCCGAGGACATCCTCAAGCGGCGCTATGCCGCCGGAGAGATTACCCGGGAACAGTATCAGCAGATGCTCAAGGATCTGCAATAATGCCCCTCCTGCCGGGGGTAACGCGCATCAGCCACGTAACCCCCGGCTTTTTTCATTACCGGAGCACCCTGTATGAAATCCGATCAGGAACGTATACAACGCCGATATGACCGCATAGCGCCCCTGTACGATCTGCTTGAGCGCCCCATGGAAGCCAGTTTTGTGGCATGGAGAGTGCAGCTTCTGACCAAGGCTGCCGGCCGTGTTCTGGAAGTCGGCGTCGGCACCGGCAAGAATCTTCCCTATTATCCGCCCGATGTATCGGTAACGGGAATCGATTTCAGCCGCGAAATGATTGAACGAGCCCGGTCCCGGGTGGAGAGTCAGGGTCTGGATAACGTGACCCTCATTGAAATGAACGCGGAAGAGCTTTCCTTTGAGGATAACAGCTTTGACACAATAGTCAGTACCTGTGTTTTCTGCTCGGTGCCGCTACCGGTAAACGGGCTGCGGGAGTTGCAGAGAGTCTGCAGGCCCGACGGGAGAGTCCTCATGCTCGAGCATGTCAGGAGTGAGGGACCTGTTATGGGTCCCCTTATGGATTTCCTGAACCCCCTTCCCCTCTATCTGTATGGAGCCAACATAAACCGCCGGACTGTGGATAATCTGCTGCAGGCCGGTTTTCAGCACATAGAGGTAACAAACCTGTGGCGCGATATCGTCAAACAGATAATTGCCCGTCCGGGCGCATGAGTTCTTCGTACCCCGGTGCGGAAGGATATACGATACTATGAATGACAACCTACTGAAGCAACCACAACGTTATGTTCTTGCAGGTACCGACATTGCAGGCGGGCCTTCCGTGGCCGGCATTCTTGTTTCCGGCGTTTCCGGACCTGAAGGCTTCTCGAAGGAAAAAAAGTTTACATCGACTACATCCGGTGCAGAAGAAGAGAAGTATAGCATTGAGACGGAAATTGCCCTGCTTGGGGATGAAGTTCGTTCCATGGCGGAAATACTGAACCGGGAAGGTTTCGAGTCGGAGTCGAAAATACTCGATACGCATGTTCTGATGCTTGAGGACGAAGGAATAAAGTCCAGACTCATGCACCGAATTGAGGAGTACGGAGAGTCTGCAGAGGAAGCGGTGGTCTGTGTATTCGGAGAAATGAAAGATCGCCTGCTGGAATCGGATAATGCCCTGATACGTGAACGATCCGCTGATGTTGAGGATCTGATGCAGCGTCTTAAGTCTCGATTATCCGGAATTGAGCAAATCCGGGAATTGCCCGTCCCGGTAAGAAACGCCTCCCTGGTGCTTGTTTTTCCAGAACTCTTTGTATCGAATGTTGTGGAGGCTCGAAACGCCGGTGTTGCGGCGATTATCGTTGAGTCCGGAACAGGATTTTCCCACGCTGCCATCATGGCGAAAGCATTCGGGATACCCGTACTTAGAGTCAATGGTATTGAAAAGCTGTATGAAGCGATGGGCGCAATAGTCGTGGTGGATGTGGAAAACGGTCGACTGGTGATACATGCCGACGAAGACGACATTTCGTCAGCTGCACTGGCATCCGCAACTGCGACGGATGAAGCATATATCGACTCGCCCCTGAATATATGGCTCAATCTTGTTGATACGGATTCACATCCCCCGGAATCGTTACATGGCGATACTATAGCGGGAATCGGGCTCTTTCGGAGTGAGTCTCTGCTTACCGAGCGATTGTCAGGATTCCCCAGCGAAGAAGAACAGTACGCAGTCTATCTACAGCTCTGCAGACGGTGGAAGCGTTATCCCGTTACTATCCGCATGTTTGATATCGGTGGCGACAAGACCGTACCGTATTTTTCACTGGGACCACAGGATAATCCTTTTCTGGGACTGCGGGCCCACCGACTGTATCGCTTTCATCCGGAGCTTTTCATGAATCAGGTCCGGGCAATTCTTCGAGCCGGTATTGAGTGTTCTGATCTTCGTATTCTTTTCCCGATGATAGAAACAGTTGAGGAGCTCAAATATCTGCAGGAACTGCTGGCGTCTGCGATGGAAGAAATGAAGCAACAGGGAACGGCGTATCGTCATGACGTTAAACAGGGAGTATTGATTGAAGTTCCTTCCGCTGTATGGATTCTGAAAGATCTACTGGAACGGCTGGATTTCATCAGCGTCGGTACCAATGATCTGTTGCAGTACCATTTTGCAGTTGATCGCGGTAATATTAATGTGAGTAATTACTACCAACCCGAGCATCCGTCAGCTCTTCGGATGCTGAAATATATTGCTGACGCTGCATCGGAATCCGGGAAGCAGATTACTCTCTGTGGAGAGATTGCAGCGGATCCGTATCTTGTTCCTGTACTTTACGGTATGGGGTTCAGGGATCTCAGTGTCGACTTCCATGCCGTTAATTCTGTCCGGCTTTCCGTGCCTGAAGGTTCAAGCGACGGGTTGGAGAATATTGCCGCCCGTTGTGTGTCCGCATCCTCAATCGAGGAGGTACACGCGATCTTGGACGAATCGGGAGGTTCTGATCGCTTGAAGCCTCTCGACCACAGTAATCGGGGGACAGGATTCATTGATCCTGTTTGTGGAATGGTAGTCCACAGGCAGGAAAATCTATACTCGTTTACTACGGACAGGGAGACGTACTTTTTTTGTTCGCCGGAATGTTTAGAGCAGTTTTCCCGTAAACCTGAAAGGTATATACGCTAATTCATGCAAGAAATCGACCTTGAGGATTTGCTTTCTCCGGATGAACGATGACGAGTTGTTCCGGACTCATCAGGAATCTGAATCTATGGGAAGGGTTAAGGTAAAGGTGCTGCCGAAGCCGGGCCCCCGGCTGTCTGCGGTAATAGTGCCGCCGTGGGCGCGGGCCAGGTGGATCGCGATGGTCAATCCGATTCCGCTGCCTCCGTGGGCCCGGGCCCGGGAAGAATCGACCCGGTAGAAGCGGTCGAAGAGATGCGGCAGATGTTCCGGCGCAATTCCTATGCCGGTATCCTGGATTGAGAACCGGAGATGAGAGTTGAGGAGGCTGCATTTGAGCCGTACAACTCCACCCTGGTTTGTGTATTGCAGCGCGTTGCCGAGCAGGTTGATCAGGATCTGCAGTACCCGTTCACTGTCCATCCTGATATGTGGCAGGTTGTGGGATACTTCCACGACAAGCTGCACGCCTTTGTCTTCAAACTGGGATTCCAGCCGGGATACGGTACGACGTATGAGCTCCGCCGGATTGGTCTGCTCGAGATCTAGCTGAATAATCCCCGCTTCCGCCTTCGAGAGCTGGCTCAGTTCCTCGGTCAGGCGCTGCAGCCGGGATGTTTCTCGCTGGACATCGAGGAAGGTTTCGGTATCCGGAGAAAGCACCCCGTCGATAAGCCCCTCCATCATGCTGCGGATTCCCGTCAGGGGTGTCTTGAGCTCATGGGCGAGGTTCCCGATCAGCTCCGTACGTCGGCGCTCGGTTCCTTCCAGGATTTCCGCCATCTGGTTAAAACTCAGGGCCAGTTCGCCCAGCTCGTCATTCCATTTGGTCTGTATCCTGTCGCTGTAATTGCCGTCCGCTATGCGTTTGCTTGCTTCCATCAGGGACCGGATGGGGCTGACGATCCTCCAGGCAATGAAACTGCTTGCCAGTACCGCGGCAACAGAGGCTACAACCCCGGAAATGAGAAGAATCTCATTGCTTGCCGCCAGAAAATTTCTGCGCAGGTCCTCCGCCATTGCATTATCCGGTCCCAGAAGGATCCGCATGTGTTCCATGTGGTGCAGAAACGCGTTGGGCGCCTGAATCCGGGATGTAACTACCAGAACCAGGCTGCCGACAACAACGATCAGAATGTGCGAAAGGAAGAGCTTCCAGCCCAGCAGGTGAGGTACGGGTTTCCTGATTTTCATGCGTTTGCCGCCTCAAAACGGTATCCGGCGCTGCGCACCGTCACGACAATGCCGGCGGAGGCCGGATTATCCTCTATTTTCTGCCGCAGGCGCCGGATGTGAACATCCACAACACGCTCATCGATGTAATAGTCGTCCTTCCACACATGCTCGATGAGCTGGTCCCGGCTGAGCACTCTGTCGTGGTTGGTTGCCAGGACATGCAGCAGATCGAATTCGATCGGTGTCAGCTGCAGCAGCCGGTCGTCCTTCCATACTTTTCGCCCCGCCGGATCGATGGTAATCCGGGAGAACCGGATTGACCGGTCCCCCTCGCTGGTCGAATGCCGTTCACGGCGCTGGAGTACCGTTACCCGGGCTGCCACTTCCCGTGGACTGAAGGGTTTGACAACATAATCATCGGCACCCATCCGCAGTCCGAGGAGCCGGTCCGTTTCGTCTCCCCGGGCGCTCAGCATCAGAACCATGACGGAAGATTCCTGCCGTATGCGGCGGAGCACCTCTATGCCGTCGATCCCGGGGAGCATGACATCCAGAATTATTACCGAGGGCGTGAACCTGCGCATTGCAGGAAGAACCTCGTTGCCGTGGGAAACTTCCTCTACCTCATACCCCTCGTTTTCCAGGTACGCCCGCAGGGATTTCCTGATTGCCGACTCGTCGTCGACAACCAGTACCCGCTTTTCCGTCTTCATAGCGTTACTCATCCCCGCTCAGGAGAAATTGACTCCGTCTACCGGCCGCCGGGTGCGAAACTTCACGCGGTGGCCTCCTCCAGCTCCTCTTTTTTGACCCGCAGGAGCCGGGCGTTGATAGCGACGATAACCGTGGAGAGGGACATGAGGATCGCGCCGACTTCGGGAGAGAGCACGATGCCTGCGTTGTAGAGAACACCTGCTGCCAGAGGAATAGCCACGACGTTGTACCCGGTTGCCCAGATCAGGTTCTGCACCATTTTTTGATAGGTTGCTCTACCGAAAAGGATCAGGGCGGTAATGTCCAAGGGATTGGAATTGACAAGAATAATGTCCGCCGTGGAAGCCGCGACATCCGTTCCCGAGCCGACCGCAATACCCACTTGGGCCTGTGCCAACGCTGGTGAGTCGTTAACGCCGTCGCCGGTCATGGCGACGTATTCTCCCTTTTTCTGCAGTTCCTTTATCTTCTCCTGTTTCTGGTCCGGCAGAACCTCCGCAAAGAAGCCGTCCATTCCCAGTTCCTCTGCAACTGCCTTCGCTGTAGCAGTGTTATCTCCAGTAAGCATCCAGCACTTTATGCCCCGTTTCTGCAGGGCCTGCACCGCTTTGTAGGATTCGGGACGGATGGTATCGGAAAGGGCCAGAGATCCCGCAATGGTGTTGTCCACAAGAACGAACACCCTGGTAACCCCCCCTTTGGCTTCCGCACCTTCCGGAATCGCAAGATTCTGCTCCTTCAGGTATCCGGGGCTGACTACCTCTATCTGCTTTCCGGAAACGATACCGGAGACCCCTTTTCCCTTGATGGCTTCGAAATTATCCGCCGACTCAGGCTTGATCCCCATGGTCGTGGCTTTCTGAACAATTCCCTTGCCGATAGGGTGCTCGGAATGCCCTTCCAGGCTGGCGGCGAAGGAGACAATCTGCTCTTCGGTGTAACTGTCGCTGTGAACGTTGACGGCGGTTACTTCGAAGGTCCCGTTGGTCAGGGTTCCGGTTTTGTCGAATACCAGGGTGCTTATTCTGCGGGCGTTTTCGAAGGCTGTCCGGTTGCGTATCAGAAGACCATTCTGGGCAGATTTCGAGGTGGAAACGGAGACAACAAGAGGAATCGCCAGGCCGAGGGCATGGGGGCAGGTAATGATCATGACCGTGGCCATGCGTGCGATTGAGAACTGCAAATCCATTCCGGCGATAAGCCAGGCGGCAAGGGTAACGGCCCCCACGCTTATGGCGACAATGGTAAGCCAGAAGGCCGCCCGGTCGGAGAGGGCCTGGGTTTTGGATTTTGCTGCCTGGGCCTCGCGTACCATGTTGATGACCTTGGAAAGGTACGAATCCTCGCCGGCGCCTTCGACCCGAAGCTCCAGAGATCCGTCGCCGTTGATCGAACCGCCGATCAGGGTGTCGCCGGTCTGCTTTTTGACGGGCCTGGATTCCCCGGTCAGCATCGATTCGTCGATGTAGCTTTCGCCCCTGACGACCTCGCCGTCGGAGGGAATCTTTTCTCCTGGTTTGATCAGCAGCACGTCCCCTTTTTGGATTTCTGATAAAGGAACGTCTTCCGTTTCGTCGCCTTTTTTACGGTGAGCTTCGCTCGGCATGAGCTGTGCCAGTTTTTCCAGGGAGGACGAGGCGCTCAGGACCGATGCCATCTCGATCCAGTGTCCCGCCAGCATGATTGCTATCAGGGTTGCAAGTTCCCAGTAAAAAGGCGACCCTTGCAGGCCGAAGGTCACCGCCGCGCTGTAGACGTAGGCGACTGAAATAGCCAACCCGATAAGAGTCATCATGCCGGGATTTTTCGCCTTTAATTCGCTGATCAGACCTGAGAGGAATGGACGTCCTCCATAGAAGAAGATAACCGTTGCCAGTGTGAAAACTACGTAGTCCGACCCTGCGAACCCGAAGGAAAATCCCAGCAGCTGTTGAATAAGTTTCGAAAGGGCCAGGATCGGGACGGTAAGAACAAGGGTAACATAGAAGCGCCTCCTGAAGTCCCGTATCATCATGCGGTGGTGTTCGTTGTGGTCGTGATGACTCTGGTGTTCATGATGTTCGTGATGGTCGGTTGTGGCCATAAAAATCCTCCGTGTTTTGCGCAGCGGGAATCCCCGGAACGGTTACATATAAACGCATATCCGACGGAAAAGAACAGACCTGCAAGAATGAGCCGCATGCTCTGCCCGGCAGAGACTCCGCTTCAAAGGTAAAAATCTCTGGCGTAAAGATCTAACGAATCCGTTACGTCGATGATTTTATGATCATTCTTATAAGAATATACTATACCCCCCCGGGGTATTCAAGAAAAATCATTATCCACCATAATATGGTAATACGCGCTCTTGACGTGTATATTTTTTCCCCCCATGATTTACATGAAGGCAAGATTAGA
This sequence comes from Marispirochaeta aestuarii, assembly GCF_002087085.1. Classification (NCBI taxonomy): domain Bacteria; kingdom Pseudomonadati; phylum Spirochaetota; class Spirochaetia; order Spirochaetales; family Spirochaetaceae; genus Marispirochaeta; species Marispirochaeta aestuarii. The sequence goes on from NZ_MWQY01000012.1 coordinate 151,270, forward strand.
TTCAAAACTGGCACCGGGAGGGCTTTTCCTGCATGTCGGTTCCTGTCGGGGGGATAATATGAGCGATTCGCAGAAGAAAACCAAACTGATGGAAGTCTCAGTCTGCATAGGAACGAATTGTGCGTTCCGCGGTGCATCGCAGCTCATGGAAGCCCTTGTTGCAGATAAAGAAATCCGTGAAAAATGTACCATTCATGAGATTTCGTGCCAGAACGATATGTGTGATCATTCCCGCAGATCTCCGGTGGTTCGGATAGATGGTGACTATTTTCTGGAGGCACGCCCGGAAGTAATCCTCGACGAAGTCCATCGGCGTATCGCGATGAAAAAGATTAAGGCCTGAAGCATGAAAGAGATTGGTGTAAAGCGTGTTTTCGAGCGAATGCGGGGGATCTATACACCCGTTACGGATTTACGCCGTCGCCTGCTTATGGAAATCGCCGGATTTGTTCTGGAAGGGAAAGAACCTGCTGCAATCGAAGAAATCCCTTTCAAAGTTATCGAAATGGGTAAACCGACCTATCGCTGCTGCTCCTACCGGGAGCTGTCTATAATCCGGCAGCGAATACGGCTGGCATTCGGGTTGGCGCTGATTGAAGAGCGGGATAACATCCCAGTTTCGCGGGGAATCGAAAAAGCCTTCACCGATAGGAAAGTGATCGATGCCCCGTTGGTGCATGTTATTCGTGCCGCTTGTGAAAAATGTCCTGAAGACGTGGTTCTTGTTACCGATAAATGCCAGGCCTGCATGGCCCATCCCTGTTCCATTGTCTGCCCCCGGAACGCCATCTCGTTCCCGGAAAGTAAGGCCGTTATCGATCAGGAAAAGTGCATTAAATGTATGAAATGTGTTCAGGTCTGCCCCTATGCGGCAATCACGAGGATGGTGCGTCCCTGCGCCGAAGCCTGCGGTGTGGATGCGATTGATTCCGACGACGAAGGTTTTGCCCGGATAAATCATGCAACCTGCGTCAGCTGCGGGTTGTGCATTGTCTCCTGTCCTTTTGCCGCAATAGCGGAAAAATCGGAGATTGTTCAGGTGGTTATCAGTCTGCTCCGTAAAAGCAGTCAAAGTAAATTGTATGCCATTGTTGCGCCTTCTTTTCCTGGACAGTTCGGAAGCAAGGTTTCTCCCGAGATGATTTTCGCAGGGATCAGCAAGCTTGGATTCGACAAGATTATGGAAGTCGCCTACGGTGCGGATTGCGACACGATTCTGCTTGCAGACAGGTACCGAAAAAAGCAGAGCGGGTTTCTGGGGACCTCTTGCTGCCCTTCGTGGGTCAAGGCGGCACGGGCATATTATCCGGACCTGGCGGAGAATATTGCAGACAGTTACACCCCAATGGTGGAAACTGCAAAAAAGATCAAGGAACGGGATGCGGATGCAAAGGTTATTTTTATCGGACCCTGTATCGCCAAAAAAGATGAAGCCATGAGCGAAGAAGTTGCCGGATACGTTGATCATGTCCTGACCTTCGAGGAACTGGCGGCTTTGTTTGTGACTTTCAGTATCGATTTGCTTTCCCTTGCGAGGGAGATGCCCGTGGATGATGCCAGTGTCCTGGGCCGGGGATATGCGAATGCAGGAGGTGTCGGCGAAGCTATTATCCGTACAGCTGAAAAAAGCCATGGGATAACCGATATTCAGTTTGAACGAGCCGATACCCTGCAGGAATGCAGGGCGATGCTGGAAAGAATCAAGCGCGGAGAGAGAAGCCCGGACCTCATAGAGGGAATGGCGTGTCCCGGCGGATGTGTCGGCGGTCCGGGGACGCTGTCATCTCTAAAGCAGGCGGCGCGGCAGGTTACCAGGTTTGCCGAATCCGCATCCTTTCATTTTCCCCTTTGTGATGAGGAACCTTCAGTCGGTAATCCGTAATCCGTCCAGGAAGAGAATTCCAGTATACTATTCGGAGGGAAACCTTGCATGCCGGGCAGCGAAGATGAGATTATAAACCAGATTGTTTCGGACCTGAACTCCCTGGCCCGCCTGGCTGCTCTGGAGAATGCCTGGGAGACCCGCGGAATCGCTGCCATGATGGCGGAGCTGTATCGGTACCGCAGAAGAAGCGAGGGCGAGCCGGTGGAACTGTCGGCGGAATTGCGGGCGGTGGAGCTGTGTCTGAGGCTGGTCAAGCCCCGGTATGGTGTCGACTGTTCCTGGGACTTCCTTACCTCGGGGGTCGAATCAATCCTGGTTCCCCGGGGAGAACTTCTGCGTCATGTGGAGGAACAGGTCGCCTGCCGTACAGGCAGAGAAGAGGGTTTCTGGATCCGGATAGAAGCGATTCCGGAGGAAAAGAGCTGCTCAATTCTTGTCAGTGACGGCCCCGGTCCGGGAGAGCCGGTCCAAATGAGCTACCCCCTGTGAGGCTCCCATGAAAAATCCTTTCAGCTTTCGCTGGCCCTGGCGGGCCCTGAACATCCGGAACAAAATGCTTTCCTTTTATGTGGCCATGATATTGATGATCCTCGTCATAAACCTGAGCGTCAGCCTTACCGCTTTCCGCTATATAAAGGTTTTCGATGAGAAGCTTTCAGTCTATTACGATATCCAGGAGTACCGCCTGGCCTGGGTGAGCAGCCACGAATCCTTTTTCCGCTATCTCAGGGATCGGGCGCAGGGGCAGCAGGAACTCTATTTTTCCTCCATTCCTACCCTGTGGCAGTTCTTTCACCAGATGAAGCTGAAGGCGAACACGGGGCTGCAGGCGGAGTTTCAGCTGACGGCAATCGAACGGGGAATGACGGAGTTTTTTCGACGTGCCGGGTATGCGATCCGTATGCTGGACAGCGGTGACAGCAATTACTACCGTGCCTATGTGGATGCCCGGAGGGTTTATGATTATGTTTCCGGTTACACGGAAATCCTGCTCAATATCAACCTCAATGCCGGAAGCCAGACCTATGCCGTACTTGCCGCCCGGGCCAATAATGTGCGGATTCTCTCCTTTATTTCCACAGCCGTGGTGGGTGGGGCCTTCTTTCTTTTCGCGGTACTCTTTTCCAACTCAATATCCCGTCCCATACACCGCCTGGCGGAACTCTCCTCCCGGATCGCCGGTGGGGACCTGGAGGTCGAGATTCTTCCCGTGGAGCGTGCGGACGAAGTGGGTACCCTCTTTTCCTCCTTCAACGCCATGAGCCGGAGTATCAGGCAGATGGTGGAGGGCCTTAAGGAGAAGGCGGATCTGGAACGGCGGCTTCACGAAGAAGAGATCTCCATGGAGAGGATGCAGCGTTCCCTGCAGGAGGCGCGTTTTATGGGGCTCCAGTCCCAGATCAATCCCCATTTTCTCTTTAACGCCTTGAATACCATCTCCAGGACGGCCATGTTTGAAGGGGCCGAGGGGACCAGCGGACTTATAAAGTCTCTGGCGACCCTTTTCCGCTACCATCTGCGGGACCCCCGCAAACGGATCAGTCTGGCGGAAGAACTTACCATACTGCGGGAGTACCTTTCGATTCAGCAGTACCGCTACGGAGATCGGCTGCGCTACAGTATTGAGTCCTCCGTTCGTACGGAAGAAATCTATGTTCCTGCGTTTACTCTCCAGCCGCTGGTTGAGAATGCCGTGAAACACGGTATTGAACCCCGGGAGGAGGGAGGTGAAATCTTTGTTGAAGTACAACGTCGCAGGAAAAGAATAGAGATACAGGTCCGGGATACGGGATGCGGCATGGACAGTGAAGAAACCGAGGGAATGATCCACGCGTCCCGCGAAAGAGACGGGGCGGGCATCGGTATTTCCAATGTCAGGGAACGGCTCGCGTTGTTCTACGGCGGTCGCGAGGATTTTCTGGTTACCAGCGAGAAAGGGGTCGGCACCACGGTCACCATAAGCATACCGGCGGATAAAAAGGGAGGCGAGGGATGTATACCCTTCTGATAGCTGACGATGAGAGGCTGGAGCGGGAAGCCCTGAAGTACATTATTCGCCGGGGTACTGCGGAGATCGGAAACATTATCGAAGCTGTAAACGGCAGGGAAGCCATTGAAATTGCAGAAAAGGAAAAGCCGGATATCGCCTTTCTGGATATAAAGATGCCGGGGATCAACGGCGTTGAGGCGGCACGGCGGCTGAAGGAACTGCTGCCGGCATGCAAAATCGTATTCTTGACCGCCTTTGATACTTTCGATTATGCCCGGGAGGCCCTGCGTCTGGGGGCTGAGGATTTTCTGGTCAAACCGGTGGAGGATGAACGGGTTCTGGAACTGCTGACTCTTCTGGCCCGCCGACTCCGGGAGGAGGACCAGGAAAAAAAGAAGCTGGACCGGACTCTGGAAGCCCTGCAAGGCATGATACGGGCCCGAGAAATCGAGCTGTCCGCACAGCTGGCAACGGGTTTCCTTGATACCCGCAAGCTTGCTGATTTTATCACCCTGCTGGGAATAGAATCTCCGAGGATGGAAATCGCCGTTCTCAAGGTTGATCTTAAGAGCTACCCCATGCGGGTGGACCGGGAAAAGCACTCGGAGGTCCTGCTCTCCCGCTGCGAACAGCTTCTCCGCAGGGAGGCGGAAAAGGCGGGAATCCACTGTATTCCCGGCAGGCTGGACAGCGAGATTCTGATGCTGCTGGTCGGCGGAACAGAGGCGGAGACCTTCTTTTCTCCGGAGATTGTGGAGGATCTGGAACGCTCCGTACAGGAGCAGGTATCCCTGCGGGGGACCCTTACAATCGAGGAAGGAATCAGGGATTTCAGTGATCTTGAACGCCGGCTTGCCCGGGCTGTGGCTGCCGATGGAGGAAGGACAGGAATCTCGAGCCTCAATATCAAGGAGACCCTGCTGCAGAATATCGAAAGGGGGGAAGAGTCCAATCTGAACCAGGCCGTGGGTATGGTCTTTCGATGGATGGACTCCCTGCCGGAGAAGGATACGGCCCTGGACAAACTGGATGAGATCCTGGCGGTCCTGAGGCACGACCTGTCCCGTCGTTTTCCCAGCCTGGAGCTGCCTTCCTGTGCCCGGGTATCTTTGCGGGAGACCACAGATGAGGAGAGGGAGGCCGTTTTACGGGAGATGCTGCGCTGCCTGAGGGACGGGGTGCGACGTCAGGCTGAAATCGGGCACCCGGCGGTACGCTTTGCCATTGATGTCATGAGGCAGAGGTTCCGGGAGGAGCTTTCGGTGGAGACCATCGCCGGGGAGGCAGGACACTCGCCTTCCCATCTTTCCCGGCTTTTTCGGCAGGAGCTGGGAACGAGTATCCTGGATTTTCTGACCCGTCTCAGAATAGACGAAGCCAGGAGACTGCTCCTCAGTGATGTCAGTATGAACATCGGACAGATCGCTGAAGCAGCAGGATACCGAGACCCGAACTATTTTTCCCGGGTCTTCCGCCGGGAAACGGGAGTGAGTCCCAGGGAATACCGTTTGTCCGGGAAAAGCGGATAATTATGGCAGAATTGTCCGATAAAGATTGTATAATCCAGATTCTGGATTTCTTGACAGAACGAACAGAGGTATTCACGGAATCGAAATGTCCTTGAATAAGATGATTGTCTTTACCCCGGATTCTCATGGTCCTCCTATAATAAAATCATAAACCCATTTTTTCAGGAGGTAACCATGAAAAAGAATCTGGTTTTAGTTCTGATCGTACTCTTGACCGCAGCCGGGACCCTGTTTGCCGGCGGAGGACAGGAAGGTTCTGGAGGGGCTGCGGAAGCCCAGAAACCCATTGTACTGCGTCTGGCAGAAACCCACGCAGCGGATTATCCCACAACCAAAGGGGATTTCTACTTTGCGGACCTGGTAAAGGAACGCACCAACGGACGAATTACCATCGAGGTCTATCCGTCATCCCAGCTTGGAGAGGAAAAACCGGTAATCGAACAGGTTCAGTTCGGGGCTATCGATTTTACCCGGGTCAGCATTTCTCCCTTGTCGGCATTCTCACCCAACTTCGATGCCCTGCAGATGCCCTATCTGTACCGGAACGCAGAGCACATGTGGAAGGTCCTGAAGAGCGATATCGGCAAAGAGTTCCTGGAGAGCCTTGAGCCCGCCAACTTTGTCGGCCTTGGATGGTTTGAATCCGGCGCCCGCAGCTTCTACAACTCCAAACGGGAGGTAAAGACTCCCGCAGATCTTAAGGGGATGAAGATCCGGGTCCAGCAGGCGGACATCATGGTGAATATGGTTAACGCCCTGGGTGCCGTTGCCACCCCCATGCCCTTCGGCGAGGTATACTCCGGACTTCAGACCGGTGTAATCGACGGAGCCGAAAACAACTGGCCCAGCTACTATTCCACCAGCCATTATGAGGTGGCGAAGTACTATACCCTGGACGCCCATACCCGGGTTCCGGAGATTATCATTGCCAGCAAGATCAGCATGGACAAGCTCTCCGCGGAGGATCAGGAGATCATTCGGGAGGCAGCCTGGGATTCCATGGATTACCAGCGCCAGCAGTGGGCGGACTATGTAAAGGTCGCGGAAGAGAAGATCCGCGCCGCCGGTAATGTTATTACCGAGATCAAGGACAACTCTGCCTGGCAGGCAGCTATGCAGCCCATGTACAATGCCCTGAGCCCCGAGCTGCAGGAAGTCGTCAAGAAGATCCGGGCAGTCAAATAAGGCTCCCAGGAACAGTGAACGGAACATCTTCGTCCCGCCTCTTGAATGGGGGTGGGGCGAAGATTTTTTCTCCTTTCCGTTCTGTCTTCCGGGAGCAGAGTTTTACGATTTTCAGGAGGAAAAATGCTGCAAGGTATAGTGAGGTTTTTTAACCTTCTTCACATACTTCTGGTGGTATTCGCCAAGATTCTGCTGGTGGTAATGGTATTGACGATCTTTGCCAATGTTGTACTGCGCTACGGTTTCAGCTCCGGTCTGCAGTGGTCGGAGGAACTCGGGCTTCTGATGGCGGTCTGGTTCAGCTTTATCGCCATGGTGCTGGGGGTCAAGCAGAATCTTCATATTCATATAACCCTGCTCCCGGAAAACAAGCTTCCACCTCTGGTGGATATGATTCTGAGGAAGATCAACGATTGTGTAATCATCTTTGTCGGTTTTATTTTTCTGCGCTGGGGGATTCCCTTGGTTGCCTTTACGATGCGCTCCATACTGCCGGCATCCCATGTTCCCGCAGGCTGGCTCTATATAATAATGCCGGTATGCGCGGTTTTTCTGATGTACGAAGGTCTGACGGATCTTCTGGGTATCGATACGGACGATAAGGCGGTGGACGGTTATCTGCTTGGGACCGTCTCCCTGGGCAGGATACTGAAGGGGGGCAAAAATGGGTGATACCAGTGTTGCCATCGGCCTCCTGCTGGGAATCTTCGGTGTTCTCCTGGTTCTCCGGGTTTCGATTACCTTTACCCTTGCCTGTGCCTCCATTGTTACCGCCCTATATCTGAATATTCCCCTGATGGCTATAATCCAGCGCATGGTTCAGGGGGTTAACTCCTTTTCCCTGCTGGCGATTCCCTTCTTTATTCTGGCAGGAGAGATCATGGGGCAGGGGGGTATCTCCCGCAGACTGATCCAGTTTTCCAACCTGCTGATAGGCCGCCTCAGGGGCGGACTGGCCCAGGTAAACGTACTGGCGAGCATGTTTTTCGGGGGGATTTCCGGCTCCGCTGTGGCGGATGTCTCGTCCATCGGAACGATCATGATTCCCATGATGAAGCAGAAGGGCTATGATGCCGACTATTCCACGGCGGTTACTGTAACCAGCGCCTGCCAGGGAATCATTATTCCCCCCAGTCACAACATGATTATCTACAGCCTTGCCGCAGGGGGGGTCTCCATCGGAAGGCTCTTTCTGGGAGGCTTCATTCCCGGTGTACTCCTGGGTGTCGCCCTGATGATCATAAGCTGGATTATTGCGGTTAAACGGAATTATCCCAAGGAGGAGAGATACTCCCTGAAAGAGGCCCTGATAATTACCAAGGACGCCCTCCTCGGGCTCCTGACGGCGGTAATCATCATAGGAGGGGTAATCAGCGGGGTATTCACCGCCACCGAATCAGCGGCCATAGCGGTTGTATACGCCTTTATTATTACCTTCTTTGTCTATAAGGAGATCAAGCTTTCTGAGTTCAAGCGGATACTCTACTCATCCCTGAAGACCCTGGCCATGGTCATGAGCCTCATTGCCGCAGCCAGCGCCTTCGGTTACCTGATGGCTTACCTTAAGATCCCTGCAAAGGCAACGGAGGCTCTTCTGGGAATAACCCAGAACAAGGTTGCCCTGCTCCTGCTGATCAACCTGCTGCTGCTCCTGTTGGGGATGATCATGGATATGGCCCCGCTGATCCTGATAACAACCCCGATACTGTATCCCGTTGTGGTGGGTGCCCTGGGGATGAATCCGGTACACTTCGGGATCATGCTGATGCTGAACCTGGGAATCGGTCTCTGTACGCCGCCAGTTGGTTCCGCCCTCTTCGTCGGCTGTGCCGTGGGCCGGGTCTCCATGGAAGAGGCCACCAAAGCGATGCTGCCCTTCTATATTATGATGATTATCGTTCTGTTGATGGTCACCTTCCTGCCGGACCTGGTCATGCTGGTCCCCAATGTGCTGATGCCCATGACGGCGGGGTAAAAACCTGCAGATACTTTCAGCATAACCCCGGTCAGCAGACGGCCGGGGTTTTTTTTATCCCTGGAGGAGAGGCGCCACCACAGGAATTTTCAGCTTGAAAACAGTACCTTCTCCCTCGGTACTTTCGCAGTTCAGGGTTCCCCCCAGGATGTTCCGGGCGCTGTTGTAGGCGATATTCAGTCCCAGCCCTGTTCCTCCCCGGCCCAGGCGGGTGGTAAAAAAAGGATCAAAAATCTTTTTCCGAATCTCTGCAGGAATACCCTTTCCGTTGTCCTGAACTGAGATTTGCACCATGGGAATTTCTTCTCCGGGGGGTTCGGAAATCCTTCCTGCTTTGATCCAGATGCTGCCACTGTCGTCGTCATCCCAGGCGTGGGCCAGTGCGTTGGTGATCAGGTTTGTTAGTATCTGTCCCAGAGAGCCGGGATAACTGTCCATCTCGACCTCCTGTTCCAGATCTGTTTCCATCCTGTGTCTGCTGTGCCTGATCATCGGATTCATGGTCAGAAGTACATCGTGAATCATGGTATCCAGAAAAAATTTTCTGCGTACAGAACTTGTCTGATCACTGGCCACATGCTTGAAACTGTTAATAAGCTCCGCAGCCCTGGAAACATTACGTTCGGCGATATCGAGTCCCTCGTCGCAGTAACGGAGAAAACGTTCCAGGGTGGAGCGCCTAAGCCCTGACGACACCTCCCTCCCAAGTTCGTGTGTCTCTGCCTTAAGGCTTGAGATTGACATGATTGCATTCCCGATGGGGGTATTCAATTCATGGGCCACACCGGCAACGAGTCGACCCAGGGCCGCCTGTTTCTCGGTCTGGATCAGTATTTCCTGCATCCGGTTCATATTCTCCAGGGTTTCCTGCAATTCCCGGTTGCTGTTTTCCAGGGCCCGGGTTCTCTCCTGTACCCGGTCTTCCAGTTTCTGGTTCAGGCGTATCAGGGATTTTTCCCGGTCGAAAATCTTGTCAGCCATTATTTTCTGGCTTTCAGAAAGCTCATGGAATTCCCGGATCATCCAGTCTTTCTGGGGCGTGTAATGGTGTCCTTCGGCGATTTTCTGGGACTGCTGCATCAGGTGCATTACCTGGGTATTCAGCCGGTATGACCAGAGGGGAGACAAAAGGAGTGCTAAAACGAGGTACGAGATCGAAAGAAAGATTATATCTATAAGGGTGTTCCTGATATACCTGTTGTCGAGGCCCGCCGGTATAAGGTTCATAAAAATCCATCCCAGCTTTTCTGAAATGTCCGCAGCGGGATAATAGTTTTTTCCGTTTACTGTAACGGTAACAGGAAGCTGTTGACTGTCGAGAGCCTGCTGAATCGCTCTGTTCCCCAGCACATTTGTAATTCCGGTACTGAATTCGTTGTCTGTATCGACGATCAGTTCACCACGTTTATCAACCACCCACAGGCGCACGGAGCTCTCTGCCGCGATCTCTACCGTTGACAGCAGGGCTTCCAGAGAGATTTCGGCTATGGCAGTATGGTTTTCCATCCGTATGCCCACTCCCACAGAAGTGTCGCCGGATAAAACGGAGATGAACTTGTCGCTCCACACTGATTGATTTGAGTTCTGCAGAGCTGAATAGAGAGAACTGTAGGAGAAGTCGATTCCGATGAAATCCTCGTGCAGAGGGTTTCGATGATCCTTTGCATGTACAGCATAGGTCTGTCCGTTTCCGTCCAGAAAATAGATGACCCGGATGCTTTCATGCTGCGGCAGTACGGCCTGCAGCAGATCGGCGAAGTCTTCGGTATCCATTCTCAGACTGGCCTGAGTCAGGATTCCGATGCTCTCTTCTATCCCGGCCAGCAGTCCCTCGGTTCGCCTGACCAGTATTTTGGATTCCTGTCTGGCTCTCTCCATATTTTCCGCCGCGAAGGTGGACTGTCGCAGCAGAAAAATTATAGTTCCGGAAATCAGAAGGGTTATTATGGAGGAAGAAATAATCAGCCAGAAGATGAACCAGCGAAAGGTGTAGGGACGGATTTTCATAAGGGGGATTTCTCGAATTTCTGGTTTCGGATAATAACGAAGGAAGAGTCCCTGCGGGTATCACCGTATTCATTAATTATGAACTCCTGCTGAAGCCCCTGGTAGGGACTGTTCCGCAGTATTGCCTCTTTCAGTGATTCACCCTGTCTGCGATTTTTTTCCGCTACCAGAATGACCTGGACGGTTTCGTAGGCTATAACGCCGGAGAAGTTTGGTTCTATCTTGAATCTTTTACGATACTCGTCGATAAAGCGAAGAAATCTCTCCTGGGTGCCGAACTTGTCGAAGATCTGGAGGACCTCGACTCCCTCAACGGCTTTTCCTCCCAGTTCTATAAGCTGCTGGGTCCCCGCCCACTCCACGGCAATTATCGGGGTACTGATATCCACTTTACGTATCTGCTGAGCGAGCCTGGCGACATCAACCGAATTGGCTACAAGAAGGACGGCTTCCGGTTCCGGTGCCAGCAATTCTTCTACAAGATCGTTATAGCCGGTCAGGACCAGAGAATTAAAGGATGATTGTGCTTTAATTTCTCCCCCCAGGCGGGAGTAGGCCTTCTCGAATTCAGCGACCCAGTTCTGCGAAAAGGAGAAATTCTGGAGATCAAAGGCAATGGTAGTAGTGGAATAGTCCCGCCTGCGGACCATGAAATCGGCATAATCCTCCGCGTTCTCCGTTGTACTGGAACAGAGACGAAAAAGATTGTCATCTTTTCCGACCAGTTGCAAAGCCGAGGAGGTGGGGGTAAATACCAGCATCCCTGCGTGTTCGGTAACAGTCATTACCGCTTCGGTCATGGTGGTGCTGAAAGCCCCGATAATGGCTTCCACCCGCTGATTCACCAGGTCCTGGGCTGCGGTTATAGCCATTATCCGGTTATGACCGTCATCCCGTATCAGGAGGTCTATGTGGCGGCCCTTTACGCCGCCCATACGGTTGGCTTCTTCCACGGCCAGGAGAGCCCCGTTACGGCCTGCCTCGCCGGAATCGGCGTTACCTCCGGAAAGTCCGCTTATGAGGCCGAGTTTGTAGGCCTCCCCGGTACATGACTGAAGAAGAAGGCCGACGAGAAGCATCATGGGCATGAGAAATAGTAATCTGTGAATGGCTGAACCCACTGCTGCCTGAGGTTCTCTTTTCATGAAATACAGACCTCTTTACACGTTAACCAACGTGTTCTTAGTTTTTATGGTAGTCTGTCGCCGGCAAGGAAGCAAATTTTTCGGGAGAAAGAAGGTTTAGTGTTCCTGACCGTGGGGATATCTTACGCCCATGAATAGGCGGGAAGGTATTCTGCCATCTGTTTCATGGGTGTACTGATTCCTCGAAGCCAGATTACGATATCGCTGCTTGAGAGCCATCTGCTCCTTGAGAAAAAACGGCGCCGGGTAAATACAGTCTTCATCTCAGATGCGATAGGTTGAGCTGGAATACCTGCCCACTCTGCATGGGTCTTTCTGCTCTCCTCTCTCTTCCCGATCCGATACGGCTTGATGTAATTGTGATACAGCCGATAGACTGCAAGCCGCTCCATGCAGTTGTTCGCGTTCCGGGCGAACTGAACCGTCTCCCGGG